>CAYGKX010000013.1:18616-20130 GCA_964350225.1 uncultured Rhodospirillaceae bacterium
GACCTGGTCCATGAACATGCCGAGAAACAGCAGGACCAGGAACATCACGGCGAGTAGCACCCAAGGTGCGATGTCGAACCCGGTTGCCCACTCCAGGAGCCCGCGGGTGGCACCTGAAAAGGCGAGCAGGTTCGAGAAAACCGCCGACCCCATGATGATGAAGAAGACCATTCCGGTGACGCGCATGGTCGCCACGACCGAGGTGCGGAAGGCGCCCCAGGACATCTGCCGGAAGGCAAAGGCGAGAATGACGACACCCAGGGCGCCAAAGGCCGCCGATTCGGTCGGCGTGGCGATCCCGCCGACGATGAAGCCGATCACCATCATGACGACGAGGCCCATCGGCAGGACGTTGACCGCGACCGCGACGCGCTGCTCCTTTGCGCTGATCTTGGGCACGTCGTAGCTGGGCGCCGCATCCGGCCGCAACTTCAGGTGGATCCAGATGTACAGAACGAACATCAGCGCGAGGATGAGGCCCGGCAGAAGACCGGCGATGAGCAGCTTGCCGACGTCGATGTTGGCGATACTGCCGAGGAGGACGGCAAGTCCCGACGGCGGAATGATCATCGCCAGGCCGCCGGTCCCGACGATCGGCCCGATGGACATCGACCGGCTGTAGCCCCGTTTCTGCATTTCGGGCGCGAGCAACGAGCCCAGCATCGCCGTGTTGGCGAGCGTGTTGCCGGTGAGGGTCGAGAAGAGCGTCCCGCCGCCGACCGTCAGATAGGCGAGCCGCCCGGGCAGATTGCCCAGAAGCTTGTCGAGTGCGTCGAAGACCCGATGCGCCAGGGCGGTGTGGAAGAAGAGCGCGCCCATCAGGATGAAGAGCGGCACCGGCGCCAATTGATAAGTCGTGATCAGGGCCGTCGAGTTTTCGACGATCTGGATCATGCCCGGCAGTCCGCCCATGAAGAGCAGGACGCCGATGACGTTCGTCACGATGAAGGCGACGGCGACCGGCATGCCGATCGCCATGCAGAAGACGATCAGGCCCAGCAGGATCGCAAGCGCCCAGTACCATTCCATCATGTTAGATAAATCCTGCGGCTACAGGGCATCGGGGGCGGCGCCGTCGCGCTGGAACAGACTGTCCCGGCCGAAGAGGAAGCGCAGGAATTCGATGGCCACGAGGCAATAGCAAAGGGGCATCGGCGCGACGATGATCCAGCTCGCGAAATCGATGCCGCGGATGTCGATCGTCCCGGTCTCGATCTTCTCGATCAGGAGGATCATCGCGATCGTCCCGAAGATGAGGGTCGCCAGCGCACAGACGACGCAGACGATCGCCTCCAGCACCTTCTTTGGCCGCGGCTTGAGGCGCGAGACGAGCGCCTCGATGTAGACGTGCCCGTGGGTGCGCACGAGATAGGGTGCGGCGAACATCGTGAAGTAGAGCAGGAGATACTCGACCACCCCGATCGTATAGGTAAGCGAACTGCCGAACAGTTCGCGCGCCGCGACGTCGATCAGGATGAGGACGAAAATGACGACCACCGCGACGCCCGCCAACC
>CAYGKX010000014.1:0-2782 GCA_964350225.1 uncultured Rhodospirillaceae bacterium
CGACGGTCACGCCGTCCTTGGAGATCCGCGGGGCCCCGAAGGCCTTGTCGAGGACGACGTTGCGGCCTTTCGGCCCCAAGGTCACCTTGACCGCATCCGCAAGCACGTCGACGCCCTTGAGCATCTTGTTGCGGGCATCGGTCGAAAACTTAACGTCTTTCGCTGCCATGTCTCTGTCTCACTCCATTACCTGGGCGTGTGTCGCCGAGATTTACTCGACGATGCCGAGGATGTCGGATTCCTTCATGATGACGAGGTCCTTGCCGTCGACCTTGACCTCGGTGCCGGACCACTTGCCGTACAGCACCCGGTCGCCGACCTTGACGTCCAGCGGGCGAACCTCGCCCTTGTCGTTCTGCGCACCCTTACCCGCGGCAACGATCTTGCCCTCCTGGGGCTTCTCCTTGGCGGTGTCGGGGATGATGATGCCTCCGGCCGTCTTCTCCTCGGCTTCAAGCGGCTCGACCAACACTCGATCGTGCAATGGCCTGAATTTCATCGCCTTGCGACCTCCCGATCTGAAAATTGAAAAGAAAGACCGGCGCGCTGCCTGGAAGGAACCGCCGGCCTGTTAGCACTCTCACTCAGTGAGTGCCAGTCATATATAGGGACGGACCGGATGGGTCAACCGTCGGTCCCCCGCCGGCCGGTAATGACGCAAATCCGGTTCGCGGGTTGACCGAGACGTATGGTCGGGCACTCTCCCCTTCAACCGGAAAAATCGACGGGGTAGCCAGATGCGTGTCCTGATCGTGGGAGCCGGGCCGACGGGATTGACGGCTGCGGTAGAACTCGCCCGCCGCGGCATCATTCCCGAGATTGTCGATAAGCGGAAAGACGCCTCTTCCCTGTCGCGCGCGGTCGGCATCCTGCCCGTGAGCCTGAAGCTCCTGGAACCCGCCGGTGTCTCCGGGAGCCTCCTCGAGGAAGGAATGAAGTTTCGGCATGTCAGGATCTTCGATCGGACCGACTGCATTCTCGACCTGCCTCTCGAGGCGGCGGCAGGTGATGCCTTCATTCTGGGCCTGCCGCAGGACAGGACGGAACATCATCTGATACAGGCGTTGAGCGGACTGGGCGTCTCGATCCGCTACGACACCGAGCTGACGGGGCTCGACCAGGATGCCGACCGGGTCGTGGCGCGGTTCGCCGACAGGTCAAGCCAAGAGTTCGACCATCTGGTGGCCGCCGACGGCGTCCACAGCACGGTACGGGAGGTCCATGGCCTGGAGTTTCCCGGCCATGACCTGCCGGAAACATGGTCCATTGCGGACGTCGACGCATCCGGCTGGCCCTACAATGACGCCTTCACGCTTTGCCGGCTGCCGAGGGGCGAGGTTGCGGTCGTGGCACCACTGGAGGAAAACCGTTATCGGGTGATCTCCAACACGGAAGACGCCTTGATCACCTTGCCCCTTCCGCTCTCCGTGACCCGGGTCCGGCGTGAAGGGCAGTTCAGGATATCGGTACGGCAGTTGCTGCAATATCGGATCGGGCGGGTTTTCTTCGCGGGCGATGCCGCGCATTGCCATTCACCGGTCGGCGGACGGGGCATGAACCTCGGAATCGCCGACGCCGCCTGCCTGGCGCACTGCCTGGCGACAGGCGAACTCGACAGGTATGGGCCGGAGCGCCACGGGGCCGGTCGCGCCACCATCAAGGCGAGCGAACGCGCCCGGAAGCTGATCACCGCGACCAATCCGCTGACGAGGTTGGGTTTTCGATTGGCGGTCGCCCTTGTGCGGGCCCTGCCGCCCCTCCGACGGGGACTGGCGCGGCGGTTTCTCTACGACTGACGAGGCACAGCCGGGGCCGCCCATAAACATCGGCTCAGGCGCGCCCGGCCTCCGGAAACCGGCTCGTGAACCGCTCTGCGTCGGCCGGGTCGATGGCCACCTTCACCCGAATTCGATTGCCGTCCTCCTCCCGTCCGAGCACCTCCCCGTGGCGGTAGAGCCAGGCGAGCGCCGCGCCCTCGGCGGCATCGAGTTCGTAATCGCGGGCCTGCCGTCCGGCGCCGAGGACCGCGTCGACCTTGTCGATGAAAGCGTCGCACCCCTCCCCCGTCAGGGCCGATAGCGGCACCCGGATGGCATTGCTTGCCTCCGCCCGGGCGAAGACCGCTTCCCGCTCGGAGGGCGGCAGAGTGTCGATCTTGTTCCAGGCCTCGAACAGGCCCTCGTCGACCAGCAGCCCGAGGCCGAGCTCGCGCAGGACCTGATGAACGCTCTCCGCCTGGGCATCACTGTCGGTGCGCGTGATGTCGCGGACATGGACGATGACGTCGGCCCCCGTCACCTCTTCCAGGGTCGCCCGGAAAGCGGCCACCAGCTGGGTCGGGAGGTCGGAGATGAAACCGACCGTGTCGGAGAGGATGGCCTTGGTGCCGGAAGGAAGCTCGATCGCCCGCATCGTCGGGTCGAGGGTCGCGAACAGCTGGTCCTTGGCGAAGACCTCCGCCCCCGTCAGCCGGTTGAACAGCGTCGACTTGCCGGCGTTGGTGTAGCCGACCAGAGCCACGACCGGATAGGGCACCTTGCGCCGGGCTTTCCGCTGGATGTCCCGGCGCTTGCGCACCGTTTCAAGGTCCGACTTCAGGCGGATGATCCTGTCGTCGATCTGCCGCCGGTCGAGCTCGATCTGCCGCTCGCCCGGACCGCCCATGAAGCCCGCGCCGCCGCGCTGCCGTTCCAGATGGGTCCAACTCCGAACCAGGCGACTCCGCTGATAGCTGAGATGCGCGAGATCGACCTGGAGGCGGCCTTCCCGGGTCTGTGCCCGG
>CAYGKX010000014.1:2792-11220 GCA_964350225.1 uncultured Rhodospirillaceae bacterium
AGCAGCGCGGTCCGGTCGATGACCTTGCAGTCGAGCCCCTTCTCCAGGTTCCGTTGCTGGCCGGGACTGAGCTGGCAGTCGAAGACGACGACCGTCAGGTCTTCCGACTTCACCTTTGCCGCCAGCGCCTCCACCTGGCCGCGCCCCAGATAGCTGGCAGCGTTGACCCGGGACAGGCGCATGACTTCGGGCGCGACGACCTCGAGCGAGATCGCGCGTGCCAGTCCGACGGCTTCTTCCAGTCGATCGTCCGCGGCGCGAAGGTCGGCTGCGTCGCCCTTCGCCACCGGGTGGATCACGGTCGCCCGCTCCGCGACGACGCCGTCGAGCGGGCGCCTCTCGCCTGCGTCCGGCCCCGGGTCGTTGTGACCTAAGCCCATCGGCAGTCCGGCTTACCCATCGGCACCCTGATCCGGTTCGAAGAGCTGGATCGGCCCGCTGGGCATCACGGTCGAGATTGCGTGCTTGTAGACGAGCTGCGAGTGCTGATCGCGGCGCAGCAACACACAAAAGTTATCGAACCACGTAATGATTCCCTGCAGCTTGACGCCGTTCACCAAAAAGACGGTGACGGGCATCTTCTGCTTGCGGATGTGGTTCAGGAAGACGTCCTGCAAGTTCTGCGACTTTTCAGAGGACATAAGCAGAGTTCCTTGTTCTATGTCTTGTCGTTGTTCTTGTCTTTCGACAGAGCTTTTTCTGCGGCTCCAAGCTCATATGGTGAATGTCGTCCCCTCGACAAGGTGGGTCAACTCCGCGAGGCGTCGCACCTGCATATCGGGGGTCGTCGCCGCGTCGACGGCTTCGCCGTGCCCGTCGCCCACGATGATGGCCGTGCAGCCCGCGGCGCGGGCGCAGGCGGTGTCGATCGGGGCATCGCCGACGAACCAGACATCCGGGCCCGGTGCGATACCGCTGGCGCCAAGCGCCATGTAAACGGGTTCCGGCGCCGGCTTGTCCCGTTCGGCGTCCCCCGCCCCCACAAGGTGCCGGAAATGCACGGTCCATCCGATCTTCTCGGCTTCCCGCCGCAGCAGATAGCCCGTCTTGTTGCTGACGACCGCGAGATGGAGGCCTCGGCGGATCGCGGCCGCGAGCAAGGCTTCAGCCCCCTCGATCACCTTCAGCGTCTCGAGGTGACGTGCCTCGAAGGTTTCATAGAAGATCCGCCGGGCCTCCTCCCAGCGATCTCCGAACATTTCGGGGAAACTGTCCCGCAGCGACCGTCGCACGCGCTGCAACGTCTCCTCCGGCGTCCAGGCCGGCTGGCCGAAGGCGACAAGTGCCGCGTTGATGGCATCGCCGATGGTTGTCCAGTTGTCGACCAGGGTGTTGTCCCAGTCGAAAATCAGGGCCTTGGGCGGGACGAGTGCCGGGTTCCCGGTCCCCGCCGTCACGTCCCCGTCCCGGTATGATCCGAGTAGAGCGCCTGAAGCGCCCGGGTCAGCTCGCCCGGCGCACCGTTTCCGACCGAGTTTCCGTCGATCGCGACGACCGGCATGACCCAGCTCGTCGTGCTCGTCAGGAAAACCTCCTTCGCCGCCTGGGCCTCTTCCACCGTGAACGGCCGCTCGACGAACCGGTATCCCTCGGCGACGGCGAGGTCGCGCACGGTTCGACGGGTGATCCCGTCGAGGATCGTCTCGTCGGCCTTGCGGGTCACCAGTTCCTTGTCAGCGGTGACGATCCATGCATTCGTGGCGCTGCCCTCCGTGACCGACCCGTCGTCGTCGACCATCCAGGCCTCATATACTCCGGCCTCGACGGCCGCCTGCTTAGCCAATACATTTGGAAGAAGAGATATACTTTTGATATCCCTGCGTTTCCAGCGGACGTCGGGAACGGTGATCACCTCGATGCCGCTCTCGCGCGCGGCCCGTTTCGGGGCCTGCGATCGGGCGGTGACGACCAGGCTCGGCAGCGCCAATTGCGGGAAGGCATGGTCGCGCGGCGCGACCCCTCTCGTGATCTGCAGGTAGACGATCCCGTCGCGCACCCGGTTGCGCCGCACCACCTCGCGCAGAACCGTTCGCAGTGCGAGACGGCCCATCGCCCGGTCGATACTCAGTTCCGACAAGGACCGGTCGAGCCTGTCGTAATGCGCCTCCTCGTCGACAAAGGCGCCGTTCGACACGGCGATCACCTCGTAGACCCCGTCCGCGAATTGATAGCCCCTGTCCTCGACATGCACGGCGGCCTGACGGTGCGGGACATACTGGCCGTTCACATAGGCGACGCGGGACATGATCAGAAGAACTCCAGGCTGACGGAAAACAGCTTCTCGACCTTTCGCACGACGTTCGGCGCGGCGAACAGTACCACCCGGTCACCGGCCTCGACGATGCTGTCGGAGCGCGGCACCAGCACCTCCTCGCCGCGGACGATCGCGCCGAGGATCATGCCCTTGGGTATCTTCACATCCTTCAGCGGCTTGCCGACGATGGCGGACGTGTCGAGCGCCTCGGCCTCGATAACCTCCCCCACCCCTTCGCGCAGCGAATTGACCGCCCGGATCCGGCCCCGGCGCAGGTGCTGAAGGATCGTCGACACCGTGATGGCCCGCGGACTGACCGCGACGTCGACGCCGAGGGAGGTAATGAGGGGCTGGTAGTGGACCGTGTTGACCAGCGCGGCGGTCCGCTTGCAGCCGTTTCGTTTGGCGAGCAGGGAGGCGAGGACGTTGACCTCGTCGTCGTTGGTCACGCAGATCATCATGTCGGTGTTCTGGATGTTGAGCTCGTCCATGATCTCGTTATCCAGGACGTCGCCGTTGACGACCATCGTGTGGGTCAGTTCCGAGGCGACATAACGCGCCCGGTCCTTGTCGAGCTCGACCAGCTTGGTCGAGATGTCGTCGTTCCGCTCCAGTTCCTCGGCGAGATAGAGGCCGATGTTGCCGCCGCCGACGATGATCACCCGGTGTGCCTCCGGCTCCTCGTGCCCGAACGCCGCCATGGCCCGCTTCACATGTGTGGTGTCGGCGACGAAGTAGATCTCGTCATTGGCGAGCAGTTGGTCCTCCGCGCTCGGCACGATGGACTTTCCGTTCCGGACAATGTTGACGACGACCAGATGAAGTTCGGGGAAGAGGCTGGTGAGCTGCCGCAGCGGTGTGTCGAGGATCGGACAATCTGCCTCGAGCCGCGTTCCGATGACCCGCACCTTGCCGCCGACCATGGCGATGGCGTCGAAGGCACCGGGGACATGCAAACGCTCCCGGACCGCGCGCGCGACCTGGTTATCCGGCGAGCTCGTAATGTCGATCGGCATGTGATCGCGGATGAAGAGATCGGACCACAGGGGTGCGAGATAGTTCTGCGCCCGGACGCGGGCGATCTTCACCGGCACGTTGAAGAGCGAATGGGCTACCTGGCAGGCCACCATGTTGACCTCGTCGTGCATCGTCACGGCGATGATCATGTCCGCGTCCCGGGCGCCGGCACGCTCCAGCACGTCGGGAAAGGAGGCGTGTCCCGCGATGGCGCGGACGTCGAGGGTGTCGCTGATCTTCTGGATCAGCTCCTGCGACCGGTCGATGACCGTCACTTCGTTATTTTCGGTCGCAAGATGGCGGGCAATATTGAGTCCCACCTGCCCTGCGCCGCACACGATGACCTGCATGGATGGCTATTCCGTTCCGTCTCGCCGTCTCGCCGTCCGCCCGTTCGTCAGGCGTCGTATTTGCGCGGAAGCGATTCGCCCTTGTCCGCGCCGGCGATTCCCAGGGATTTAAGCTTGCGATGCAAGGCCGACCGCTCCATGCCGACAAAGGTCGCGGTTCGGGAGATGTTGCCGCCGAACCGGTTTACCTGGGCGAGAAGATATTCCCGCTCGAACGTCTCCCGCGCCTCGCGCAGGGGCAGTGCCATGATTTCGCTCGTCCGGTCCAGCCTTGCCGCCCCCGGCGCCCGGTCCGTGATCTCCGGCGGGAGCATGCGGGCGTTGATCGCTTCCTTGCTTTCCTCTGGCGCCATGATGAGCAACCAGTCGACCACATTGGCCAGCTGCCGCACGTTGCCCGGCCAGTGATAGGCCTGAAGCGCGGCAACCGCGTCCTCGGTGAATTGGCGAAGCGGCAGGCCGGCGCGCGCCGCGGCGGTTTCCATCAGCTTTTCCGTCAGTTCCGGAATGTCGCTGAGCCGCGCCCGCAGCGGCGGCACCTCGATGGGCACGACCTTCAGGCGGTAATAGAGGTCTTCGCGGAACCGGCCTTCCTCGATCTGGCCGATCAGGTCCTTGGCGCTGGATGCGATGACGCGGACGTCGACCTCGACCGGGCTGTTGCCGCCGACCCGCTCGAACCGCTGATCCTGGAGCACACGAACGATCTTGCCCTGGGTTTCGAGCGGCATGTCGGCAACCTCGTCGAGGAGCAACGTGCCTCCATGGGCCCGTTCGAAGACCCCGATCTTGCCGCCGGGCACGACGGGATCGGTTTCCGGCTCGACCCCGAACAACTCCGCTTCCATGCGGTCCGGGTGCATCGTCGCGCAATTGACCGCGACGAACGGGCCTGCGGCGCGGGCGGATCGCTCATGGATCATGCGGGCGACGACTTCCTTTCCAGCGCCCGCCGCCCCCGTGATCAGGACCCGGCTGCTGGTTGGCGCGACCCGTTCGACGGCCTGCCGGACCTCGTTGATGGTGGCCGAACTACCGGTCAGGTCGCTCACTCCGCCGGCGCGGAATTTGAGCTCCTCGATCTCCTGACGCAGGCGGGTTGCCTCGATGGCGCGTTCGATGACCAGAAGCAGCCGGTCGATCTTGAAAGGCTTCTCGATGAAGTCGTAGGCGCCCTGCTTGATCGCGTTGACCGCCATCTCGACCGTACCGTGACCGCTGATCATGACGACCGGCAGGTCGGGCTGTTCCTTCCGGATCACCTCCAGCAGTTCGATGCCGTCCATCGTGCTGCCTTCCAGCCAGATGTCGAGCAGGACGAGGCTGGGCCGCCGCGCGCGAATCGCGGCCAGGGCGTTCGTCGCGTCGGCCGCATCCCGGGTCAGGAATCCCTCATCGTCCAGCGCGCCCGCGATGAGCATGCGAATGTCGGATTCGTCGTCGACGATGAGAATTTCTTGGGCCATTGCACCGAAGGTCTTTTTCTTGGCGGGGTCGGGTCAAGTCTTAATACGTTGGAAGGGCGCCGTCATCCGCCCTCCCGACGGGAAGATCATTCCGCGGCAGCGTCGGCGACCGGTTCGGAGCCGGCCCCCGCTCCCTCGCTCGGGAATTCCAGAGTGATGCGGGCCCCCCCTTCCATCCGGTTCTCCAGCCGGAGGGCGCCGCCATGGTCTTCCATGATCTTGCGCACGATGGCGAGGCCAAGTCCCGTCCCCCGCGAGCGCGTCGTTACATAGGGTTCTGTCAGCTTGTGCAGAAGATCAGCGGGAAGCCCCTTTCCGTTGTCCGACACGGTCACCGTCGTAATCTTCTGCCCCCTGGATACCGTCATCTCAATAAGGCCCTTTTCGGGCGTCGAGGGGCCGGAGGAGTCCTCCGGGCGCTCCTCGATCGACTGGGCGGCATTTTGCAGGAGATTGGTGAGCGCCTGACCGATCTGCCGGTCGTCGCACCGCACGACAGTCCTGTCGCCGTCGAGCTTGAGTTCGAAGACGATCGCGGGATGGGCAGTGCGCTGAAGGAATACGGCGTTGCGGCAGATGTCGTGAAGATTGTGGGGCTGGAGATTGGGCGCAGGCATCCGTGCGAAGGCGGAGAATTCGTCGACCAGTCGGCCAATGTCGCCAACCTGACGGATAATCGTGTCCGTGCAGGCGGTAAAGGTCTCCGGGTCATCCTCGATCTGCTTCAGATAGCGCCGGCGCAGTCGCTCCGCGGAAAGCTGGATCGGTGTCAGCGGGTTCTTGATTTCATGTGCGATGCGCCGGGCGACATCCGCCCAGGCGGCCTTGCGCTGTGCCGATTGGAGTTCCGTGATGTCGTCGAAGGTCACGACATAACCGACGATCTTCCCAGCGATCCGTTCGGCGGCGATGCGCACCAGCAGGGTCAGGGTGCGGCCATCCCGAACCAGCTGAATCTCCCCGGATTCGAGGCGGTAGGGCCGGCGGCGCACCTTGGCCAGCATCGGTGTCATCTCCGGAACGACCTGGATCAGGGGGGCCCCGATCCGGTCGTCCAGTTCGGTCATCAGAAGTTCGGACGCCGAGCGGTTGGGCAGGTTGATGCGGCCATCCGCATCGAGGCCGACGACCCCTGCAGACACGCCCGCCAGCACCGTTTCTGTAAACTTGCGCCGCGCGTCGATCTGCATGTTCGCCTCGACCAGTTCCTGCTGGTTATGGGCGAGCTGACCGGTCATCCGGTTGAATGCGCGCGACAGGTTGGCCAGTTCGTCGTCGCCTGCCTCGGCGACACGCACCTTGAGGTCGCCTGCGCGAACCCGTTCGGCCGCGTCGATCAGGGCACCGATCGGCCGCACGAGACGATTGGCGAAGAAGAGGCCGAGCCAGATGGCCGCCAGCAACAGCAGGAGCGAAACGAGCGCGAACAGCAGAAAGAAGCTGATCTGCACGCTCGATCGCTGGCTTTCGAGACGGACATATTCGTCGACCGCGTGTCGAAGGCGCGATATATGCGCGATCAGCGCCGGTTCAATCTCTTTTGTTGCATATAGATAAATCTCTGAATTGAAGTAAATTGTCAGCTTTGTAATGCCCCGGAGATGGTTCTGACCCAGGGTCGCCAAGGTCACGACCTTCTTGCTGGCCGTCAGCTTCTTGGCCCGTTCGAGGTCGGCCTTCGGATCAAGGCCCTTGATCCGCTGGTTCGAGGTGCGCACCAGGATGCGCCCCTTGTCGTCCAGCACATAAACGATGCCGAGACCCCGATCCTCCGCCCGGCTCGTCACATAGGAGGCGAAGCCGGACGGGTTGACCATGAACTCGACCGACTGCCGGTCGATATCGTCGGCGAGCGCGGTCATCCGCCGCGTCAGGTCGTTATTCTGTTCCTCCAGATACTTGTCGGTGATCGACAACGACTGACGCAGCGCCGTTCCGACGCGGTCGCTGAACCAGGACTGGATACCGAAATTGAAGAAAAATGCCGAGAAGACGACGACGATGATCGCCGGCGCCGCCGCGAGCGCGCTGAACAGCAAGACCAGCCGGGTATGGAGCCGCGCGCCCGCCATGCCGCGGCGATGTTCCGCCCAGAGCCGGACGACACGATAGGCGACGAGGGCCGCCAACGGCAGGAGAAGGCAGAGGTCGACGATGATAAGGATCAGGATCGTCGTCGGATCGGGGCCGAGCGGCGACCCGGTCAGCGCGATATAGGTCGCGACGCCGGACGCGATGGCGGCCACGGTCAGCCCAATGGCCAGACGGCGCGCCAAGGCGGCCTTGCGGGCCCATAGGGCCAGCCGGGTCGATAGCCGGTTTCGGGAGACTGTCGCCTTCTTCTGCGTCACCGCTGCCACACGGGATGCGCGCCGCCGCGCGAAAGGGCGCTACTTTACGCCCCGCATGACCTGGATGTCCAACTCACGGATTTTCTTGCGCAAAGTGTTCCGATTGAGACCCAGGAGGGCGGAGGCCTTCAGCTGGTTGCCCCGTGTCGCGGACAGGCTGAGTGCGATCAGCGGGCGCTCGATCTCGCGCAGGACCCGATCGTAGAGGCCCGACGCCGGCAGTCCGTCGTCATGAGCATCGAAATATTCCTGGAGATGCCGCTCGACCGCGGCGCCGAGGCTGCTGTCCGTCGGCGGTTCCGCGGCATCGGCGCCCGGCGCGGAATCCGCCAGTTCCGCCTCGATGACCTCCACCCCGATGATGTCCTCGGAATAGAGCGCGGCGAGACGGCGGATCAGGTTCTCCAGTTCCCGAACGTTGCCCGGCCAGCGATGCTGCATGATCCGCTTCATGGCCGTCTGGTCGAGAGACTTCCTCGGCAGCCCTTCGTTCTCCGCCTGGGACAGGAAGTGGCGCACGAGATCCGGAATATCCTCGACCCGCTCGCGCAGGGGAGGCAGGCGGATCGGAACGACATTGAGCCGGTAGAACAGATCTTCGCGGAACAGCCCCTGGCGGATCAGGGACCGCAAGTCGCGATGGGTCGCGGCGATGATCCGGACATTGGCCTTGATCGGCGCATGACCGCCGACGGGCACATATTCGCCCTGCTGGAGCACCCGCAGAAGCCGTGTCTGGGCCTCCAACGGCATGTCGCCGATCTCGTCGAGGAAGAGGGTTCCACCCTCCGCCTGCTCGAACCGTCCGGCATAGCGGGCGGTCGCGCCGGTGAAGGCGCCCTTCTCGTGGCCGAAGAGCTCGCTTTCGATCAGTTCCTTGGGGATCGCCGCCATGTTGATGGCGACGAAGGGTCCGTTCCGGCGCTTGCCATATTCGTGCAGCGCCCGGGCGACCAGTTCCTTGCCGGTCCCCGATTCACCGGTGATGAC
>CAYGKX010000014.1:11230-14576 GCA_964350225.1 uncultured Rhodospirillaceae bacterium
GCGCGAGGATACGATAGATCTCCTGCATCGCCGGCGACCGGCCGATCAGGGGCAGATCCTCGTCGTCCTCGGTGCCGGCGCGCGGCTCCGAAGCCGACCGGCGGGGATCGGACAGGCCGCGCTGGACCACATTCACGAGTTCCGACAGGTCGAAGGGCTTTGGCAGATACTCGAAGGCACCGCGCTCTGCCGCCTTGACCGCCGTCATGAGCGTGTTGTGCGCGCTCATGACGATGATGCGCATGTCCGGGCGCTGCTTTCGGATGCGCGGCACGAGGTCGAGGCCGTTTTCGTCCGGCAGGATGACATCGGTAATGACGATGTCGCCCTCCCCTTCCGCCACCCAGCGCCACAGGGTGGCGGCATTGCCGGTCGAGCGAACCTCGTATCCCGCGCGCCCGAGAGCGTGGCTCACAACCGTGCGGATGCCGCGGTCGTCGTCCGCAAGCAGGACCGTTTCGCTAGCCATCGTTCGACGTCCCCTCGCGGAAGACCGGAAGCATGATGTGGAAAATCGTTCGGCCCGTCTCGCTGGAAAACTCGATCACGCCGCCATGGTCGTCGACGATCTTGGCGACAAGGGCGAGGCCGAGGCCGGTGCCGTTCGACTTCGTCGTGACGAAGGGATCGAACAGATGGCCGCGCAACTCGTCGGGGATGCCGTCGCCGTTGTCCTGTATCGATACCGCAAGTGGCAGGTGCACACGGCTGTCCGCACCCGGGACCGCCAGCCGAACGCCGGGCCGGTAGGCCGTCGACATGACGATCTCGCCGTCGGTGTCCGGTGCTGCCTCCGCGGCGTTCTTGACCAGATTGAGGAAGATCTGGATCAGCTGGTCGCGGTTGCCGAACACGGGGGGCAACGAGGGGTCGTAGCTTTCCCGGATGCGGACATGGCGGGCGAAGCCCGACGTGGCGACCTTCCGGACGTGTTCGAGGATCTGGTGAATGTTGACCGCGGCCCGCTGGATCGGCCGGCGGTCCGAAAAGACTTCCATGCGGTCGACCAGGGCGCAGATCCGGTCGGTCTCTTCGCAGATGAGCTGGGCGAGCGGCCGGTCGTCGCTGTTCAGGCCGGGCTCGAGGAGCTGCGCGGCGCCCCGGATGCCGGACAGGGGGTTCTTCACCTCATGCGCCAGCATCGCCGCCATCGCGGTGACGGATCGCGCGGCGGATCGATGGGTCAACTGCCGGTCGATTTTCCGCGCGATGCTCTGTTCATGCACGGTTACAATTACGGCGTCGGGATCTTCCGCGACCGGTGCCACCTGGATATTGACGAAATGCGCGCCGATCCGGGGCGTTTCCACCGTCACGCCATATTCCGAGATCGTGTATCCGGCGGCGAAGACCTGGTCGATGACGCCGTAGATGGGGCTGTCCGCCGGGACGAAATGCGCCAGTCCCTGCCGTTTCAGGAACGGCAGGCTCGCGTCGAAGAATTGTTCGGCCGCGAGGTTGGCGAACAAAATCTCTCCGTCCCGCCGCACCGCGAGCACCACATCGGGGATCGCGTTCAAGACCATCCAGGGATCAAGGTCCGCGCGGCGGACCGGCAGCCTGTCGAGTGTCGAAACGGACGTGTTCACGCCGCTAGCCTTTCCGATGGGGCGGACAGCGGTTCGACGTCGAAGTGGCGCGCGACCAGCGCTTCGACGTCGGCCGGGTCGTCAAGCCGGTTCACAGTTTCCCGGAACGCCGCCGCGCCGGGGAGACCCTTGCCGTACCAGGCCAGATGCTTGCGCGCCATGCGCAGACCCGTCCGGCTGCCGTAATGCGCGAGCATCGCGCGAAAGTGGGTGAGGACCAGCCGGCCCTGTTCGGCGAGGACAGGCACGGGGACCTCCCGCCCGGTGTCCAGGAATTCGGCGACCTGCCGGGGAAACCACGGGCGCCCCATCGCGCCCCGCCCGATCATCACCGCGTCGGCGCCCGACGCGTCGAGGCAACATCGGGCGTCCTCCACCGTCAGAATGTCGCCGTTCGCGATCACGGGCAGGCGGGTGGCCGCCTTGACCTGGCGAATGAAGGCCCAATCGGCGCGTCCGGTATAGAGCTGGCAGCGCGTCCGCCCGTGGACCGTGATCGCCTGGATCCCGGCATCCTCCGCGCGGCGCGCCAGGCTGGGGGCGTTCCGGTTCGTCTCGTCCCAGCCCGTTCGCATCTTCATCGTCACCGGTACGTCGACCGCCGCGACGACCGCGTCCATGATGCGGCCCGCGAGCGCCTCGTCGCGCATCAGCGCCGAGCCGCACTGCTTGGAGACGACCTTCTTGACCGGGCAGCCGAAATTGATGTCGATGATGGCCGCACCCCGGTCGACATTCATGCGCGCGGCCTCCGCCATGACATCCGGATCCGCGCCGGCGAGTTGAACCGCCATCGGAAACTCTTCGGCGCAGTTCGTCGCCATCTTGAGCGATGCCTTGGTCTGTTCAATCATGGCGCGGCTCGCGATCATCTCCGAGACCACAATGCCGCAGCCAAATCCCTTGACCAGCCGGCGAAACGGCAGGCCCGTCACGCCCGACATGGGTGCGAGGACGACCGGCTGATCGATCTCAATCGGGCCGATACGGAGAGGCATTCCATTTCCTGATTAGATATTAGGCAAATTTGTCGATGCCTAGGAATTGGGCAATATAATCGTGTTGCAACGCACAATCAAGCGCACGATGTGCCTCCTGCCGAACCGGCTGCCGGAGCCCCGGCGGCCTCCCGCATGGCTTGGCTTTCCGGTGCCGACGATATACGGTCCCGACCGCGGCCTGCTCCACAAGCGGGCAATCATCCAAGACCAACCGACAAGCAGGACTCATGGCCGGTTGCGTGGCCCTTATCGTCGCCGCCGGGCGCGGGCAGCGCTTTGGCGGCGAAATACCCAAACAGTATCGCCGGCTGGCGGGACAGCCCCTGCTCCGCTACTGCGTGCGGACCTTTGTTGGCCACCCGCGCATCGACCGGGTACAGGTGGTCTATCCCGACGACGACGACCTCTACCGCGCCGCGGTCGGCGACCTCGATCTGCCGGAACCAACCCCGGGTGGACGCAGCCGGCAGGAATCCGTCCTGAATGGACTGGAGGCCATCGCGCCGCTTGCGCCGCAAACGGTGCTCATCCATGACGCGGCCCGCCCCTTCGTTTCGTCCACGATCGTCGATGCCACCCTCGACGCGCTGGCGGACCGGGCCGGTGCCCTCGTCGCCGTGCCGGTGGTCGACACCTTGAAGCGCGGGGTCAACGATCATGTCGCCGGGACGGTCGATCGCGCTGGCCTGTGGCGCGCCCAGACCCCGCAGGGGTTCCGGTTCGAGGCGATCCTCGCCGCCCACCGGGCGACCGCCG
>CAYGKX010000014.1:14643-19013 GCA_964350225.1 uncultured Rhodospirillaceae bacterium
ACAGCTTCGGCACGGGCGATCATGTCTGGCTGTGCGGTGTCCGCATCGACCACGACAGAGGTCTCGTCGGTCACAGCGACGCCGATGCCGGCCTCCATGCGCTGACGGATGCCATCCTCGGCGCCCTCGCGGACGGCGATATCGGGCAGCATTTTTCCGACCGCGATCCGCAATGGCGCGGCGCGTCCTCCGACCGGTTCCTCAGGCATGCCGCCGATCTGGTCGCCGCGCGGGGCGGCCGGATCGTCCATCTCGACGTCACCCTGATCTGCGAGCGGCCCAAGGTCGGGCCGCACCGTGAGACAATGCGCCGAAGGATCGCTGAAATCTGCGGCCTGCCGGTGGGCGCGGTGAGCGTCAAGGCGACGACGACCGAGAAACTTGGCTTTACCGGCCGCGGCGAGGGTTTGGCGGCCCAGGCCGCGGCCACTCTCCTCCTGCCGGAGAGCGCCTGATGGCCAGCCGATACGGTATGGACCGGTTGCCCTTCGCCCATCCCGCGCGGATCGTCGCGACATGGTTCTGGATCGGCCACTTCCCCCTGGCCCCCGGCACCGTCGCGTCGCTGGCCGCCCTGCCCGTCGCCTGGGCCATCCTGACCTTCGGCGGCGAATTCCGGCAGGGCCTCCTGTTCCTCGCCGCCTTCCTGGCCTTCGCCGTGGGTGTCTGGACGTCGGGCATCTATGGACGGCGCACCGGCCGCGACGATGCCAAGGAAGTCGTGATCGACGAGGTGATGGGGCAATGGTTCGCGCTTGTCTTCGCGCTGCCCGACCACATCTGGCATCTTGCGGTCGGTTTTATCGCTTTCCGCCTGTTCGACATCTTCAAGCCCTGGCCCGCCAACTGGGCGGACCGGACCATCAAGGGCGGTTGGGGCGTCATGCTCGACGACCTGATTGCCGCCATATATGCGGCGATCGTCGTGTATGTCGTCGCCCACTTCTCGGAAACGTCCAATGTTTTCCAGTATATTGATCGCATCGTCGACGAGTTTGTTGGACGCCTGTAAGGCCCGCGGGCTGAAGCTCGCGACGGCGGAAAGCTGCACGGGCGGGTTGATCGCCGGTTGTTTGACGGAGATCGCCGGGTCGTCCGCTGTCGTGGACCGTGGTTTCGTCACCTATTCCAACGAGGCCAAGGCCGAACTCCTCGGCGTTCCGCCCAGCCTGATCGAGGCGCATGGCGCGGTCAGCGAGCCGGTCGCGCGCGCCATGGCCGATGGCGCCCTTGCCCGGAGCCTCGCCGATCTGACCGTCGCCGTCACCGGCGTTGCCGGTCCTGGCGGCGGCTCAGCCGAGAAACCGGTCGGCCTGGTCCATTTCGCGACCGCCCGGCGGGGAGCGGAGACCGAAGCCTGGCACGGCGTCTTCCCGGGAGACCGGAGCGGCGTGCGCGAAGCGACGGTGGCCAAGGCCCTCGCCCTCCTTGTCGACCGTGCGGAGCGGCAGCCGTGAGTTCATTTCCTGGCGGAAAGCCTCAGGGAACCGGGCACCCGCCTCCGGCCTCCGGACGGCCGATCGAGGGCCGGGACGTCGCCCTCACCATCGCCGTCGCCCTCGGCGCCCATATCGCGGCCCTCATCGTCGGCGCGCTGATCTTCCAGGGTTCGGGCCCGGACAGCGGATCGTCCCTCAGGGTCCGCATCGTCATCATGCTGGCGGCCAGCTTTTTCATCCTGTTCGGATCGGTCTACTGGGTCATGATCGTGAAGAAGGGGTACGCCTGGGCCGATATCGGGGTGCGCCCGCTCGATCCCCAATGGCGCCGGGTATCGACGATGCTTGGCATCGCCATGATCCCGGCGGCCATGATCATCTCGACCCTGATCCAGCGGCAGACCGGTGCGGAGCCGCAGGAACTCATGCGCGCGATCGGCGCCGGCGGGTTCAACCTCGTCAGCGCGATTACCCTCTCCCTCTATATCGCGCTGCTCCAGCCGATCGCGGAGGAACTTCTCTTTCGCGGCGTCCTGTTCGGCTGGCTGCGCCGCACCCAGGGCTTCGCCATCGCGAACCTCGTCTGCGCCGCGGCCTTCGCCATCGCGCATGTTCAGTTCGTTGCGATCGTCGTGACCTTCTTCGTCGGCCTCGCGCTTGGCTGGCTGAGAGAACGGAGCGGTACGGTCCTCGCCCCGATCCTCATGCACCAGGTCTTCAACGGCCTGACAATGATCCTCACCTTCGGCGCGATCGGCCTGACACGTTAGGCCGGTTGTGCGGCGCCGTCGCTGGTCGCCTTGCTGGCGGCGATCGCCGCGCGACCTGCCGCCCGCACCTTCTTCCGCCGGTCCCGGCGGGCGATGAGAAGGAAGGCCGCCGGGACGAAATAGAAGGAGACGATCGTCGACAGGAGCGTGCCGCCGGCGATCGCCACCGCGAACGGCGGCCAGAAGCCGCCTTCGGCCAGGATCAGCGGCAGGAATCCACCAACGGTCGTGATCGTCGTGGAGACGATGTGCCGGCTGGTGTCGTTGACCACGATGTCGCGCACTCGCTCGGGGTCGCCGTCCCGGGCGAGCGGATCCGCCTTCAGCGCCGCGGTGATGATGATGGCCGCGTTGATCGCGAGGCCGATCAATCCCATCAGGCCGATGATGACGACGAAGCCCAGGGGATAGTTCATGATCGCAAGGCTGATCAGGCCCAGACCGAAGGCCTGGCCGGCCACGGCGAAGATGATGGTGCCCAGCCGGAAGGAATTGAAGGACAGCACGACGACCGTGATCATCAGCACCATGATCAGTCCGACATAGGCCATCAGCTTGCCGACGGATTCGTTGCGTTTCTCCGATTCGCCGCCGAACTCCAGCCGGTAGCCGGGCGGCAGGACAAGTTTCGCCGCCTCCAGCCTGGCACGCACCTGGTTCAGGGCGTCCTGCGGCAGGATTCCGACCTTGAGATAGCCCTGGACGGTGTTGATCCGCTCCCCGTTGCGGCGCGGGATCGCGCCCATCACCGGCGACAGCCGGACGGTACCCAGCGCGGACAGCGGGACTCCCGGGAAGGCTTCCGGCCCTCGCGCGGCGCCCTGGCTGCCGGTGACCCGGCGCGACAGGATCTCCGCCAGATCGCGGCGATTGCCGACCCGGATCCGGACTGGCAAAACCTCCGTCCCCTCTACGATCGAGCCGCCCGTGACTCCCTCCAGGCTCAGCTCGAGTTGCCCGGCAACGTCGCGCAGGGTCAGGCCGGCGAGCCGTGCCTTCTCCTCGTCCACCTGGAACCAGAGCTTGGGCTGACCGGCCTCCAGGCTCGCGTTGGTGTGGATCACCGAGGGCACCTCGGCCACGATGGCACGTACCTTTTCGCCCAGTTCCTTCAGGACGCGGAGGTCGGGGCCGTAGAAGCGCAGTTCGATCGGGGCCTCGAAGGGCGGGCCCTGCTCCAGCTTGCGGACAAGGACGCGGGCGCCCGGAAAGGCACGGTCAAATCGTCCCTGCAAGTCGCGGATCAGCCTCTCGGCGTCGGCGATCGAGCGTGCCGTGATCAAGGCCTGGGCGTAGTTGGACTGCCCGTCCTTGTTCATCATGAGGTTGTAGTAGAAGCTCGGCGCGCTGGTGCCGAGCGACCAGACGACCTTCTCGATACCGTCCTGTTTTTCCAGCAACGCCTGGGCCTCGGCCGCGACCCGCTGCGTTTCCCGGATCGCGGTGTCGCGCGGCATGACGATCTCGACATGGAACTGGTCGCGGCCGGCGGGCGGG
The DNA here is from genome assembly GCA_964350225.1 of uncultured Rhodospirillaceae bacterium. Lineage (GTDB taxonomy): Bacteria > Pseudomonadota > Alphaproteobacteria > Bin65 > Bin65 > CAYGKX01. The sequence continues at coordinate 18,350 of CAYGKX010000014.1, forward strand.
AAGAATTGTTCGGTCAGGGTGCCGGCGGCAACGAAGCCCAGGACCGGCAGGAAGGATGCCGCGATCATCGACAGGCGCGGGTTGCGCAGGCTGACCCCCAGGGACCAGCGGAACAGCGCGCGCAGGCGCGGAAAGGTCGCGCCATTCCGCCACCAGCGCGGTTTCCTGCCGCCGCCGCCGCCGGCGAAGCGGCCGGCCAGGGCGGCGATCACGGTCAGGGACAGGAGATAGGACGTGATCAGCGCCACGATGACGCTGATGCCGATCGCCCCCACGAATTCGCCCGTCGGACCCGGCAGGAGCACGATCGGCATGAAGGCGAGGATCGTCGTGACGGTCGATGCCAGGAGCGGCAGCCACAGATGGCGCACCGACCGGTCGATGGCCTCAAGCGCGCTTGCGCCTTCCTTCCGCTTGGCACGGACCGAATCGACCATGACGATGGCATTGTCGACCAGCAGGCCGAGCGCGACGATGAGGCCGGTCACCGACATCTGGTGTATCGGAATACCGACAATGTTGAGCGTTGCGAGCGCGACAAAGGAGGTCAGCGGCAGGGTCGCCGCGACGATCAGGGCGTTGCGCCAGCCCAGGGTCACGAAAAGGACCGCAATGACAAGCGCGGCGCCGATCAGGAGATTGACCAGAAGATCGGACAGTCGTT
>CAYGKX010000014.1:19023-19419 GCA_964350225.1 uncultured Rhodospirillaceae bacterium
CTTTGGTCGAAAACGACATTCAAGGCAACGCCTTGCGGCAGTTCTTTCCGGTAATTCGCAAAGATCTGTCGAACCGACGCCGACCATTGATCGACCCGACGATCGAATTCCATCCGGGCCGCGACCAGCACGGCGGGCTGCCGGCCGACGGCAGCCAGTTCCCGCGGCGGATCGGCGGTCGTTCGCTCGACCCGGGCGATATCGCCCAGGCGCAGTATTCGTCCGTCCGCGCTCTGCCGGACCGGTATGCGCCGGATCCGGTCGAGCGTTGTGAGCGCGCCGTCGACCTCGATCAGGATGTCGCTCTTGCCATTGCGGAGCTGTCCGGCGGACACCTTCGCGTCCGCGCTCGTGATCGCCTTCGACAGTTCCGCGGCGGTCAGGTTCAGCGCGGCC
>CAYGKX010000015.1:0-19273 GCA_964350225.1 uncultured Rhodospirillaceae bacterium
GGCGACGATTTCGGCATGATGCGGGAGGTCCTGACCCGCCGGTTCCAGCGGGCGCTCAAGGAGGACCCGGAGCGCGACCGCGGCACCTGGCCAGACCTTCTCCTGATCGACGGCGGCAAGGGCCAGCTGTCGAGCGTACTGGCGGTCCTCGCCGATCTGGGGGTCGAGGATGTCCCGGTCGTGGGTATTGCCAAGGGCCCCGACCGCAATGCCGGGCGCGAGGTCTTCCACCTGCCCGACGGCTCGACCCGCACCTTCGAGGCAAACGACAGCGTCCTCTATTTCCTGCAGCGCCTGCGCGACGAGGCCCACCGCTTCGCCATCGGCGCCCACCGGGCGAAACGGGCGCAGTCGACCCTGCGCTCCCAGATCGACGACATCCCGGGGATCGGCGCCCGTCGGAAACGCGCGCTCCTCAATCACTTCGGGTCCGCCCGGGAGGTCGCACGGGCCGGCCTCGCCGACCTGGAGGCCGTCGAGGGGATCAGCAGCGCCGTCGCCCGGAAAATCTATGACTATTTCAACGGGGACGGATAAACTCCGCCGCGTCGACAAACCGCCCGACCCCCGAGCATGCGGGTCGGCCCAGGGGAGCGTCCGGCGCCGATCATGCTGACGACCTTGCCCAATATCCTGACGATGTCCCGTGTCGCCGCCATCCCGCTGCTGGTCGGCGCCTTCTACCTGCCCGCCCCCTGGACCTACTGGGTGTCGCTGGCCCTGTTCGCTTTCGCGGCAATCACCGATTTCTTCGACGGATACCTCGCGCGGGCGCGCAACCAGACGAGCGATTTCGGCCGGCTGCTCGACCCGATCGCCGACAAGCTTCTGGTCGCCGCCGCCCTCTTCATGCTGGTCGCCTCCAGCCGCCTGGCCGGCGCCGGCATCGTCGCGGCGCTGATCATCCTCTGCCGCGAGTTCATCGTCGCGGGCCTTCGGGAGTTTCTTGCCGGCGGCGCCGTTGTCGTCCCGGTCTCCGTCCTCGCCAAGTGGAAGACCGGCTTCCAGATGGTCGCCATCGCCATCCTGATCGCGGCGCCCGGCCTGCCGTCCCTGCCCGCCGCCCTGATCGGCGAGATCGGCCTGTGGATCGCCGCCCTGCTGACCGTGATCACCGGTGCGGACTATCTGCGCCGCGGGCTCAGCTATGTCCTCGCGCGCGACCGGGCGGCGGCGCAGGCAAGTTCCGACGTCTGAGGCCCGCATGCGCCTGATCGGACTGGCCGGCTGGAGCGGCAGCGGCAAGACGACCCTGCTCGGCAAGCTCATCCCGGAGCTGACCGGCCGCGGCCTTCGCGTCTCGACCATCAAGCACGCCCACCACCGCTTCGACGTGGACCAGCCGGGCAAGGACTCCTACCTTCACCGGGAAGCGGGCGCGACCGAGGTGATGGTCTCCTCGGCCAATCGCTGGGCGCTGATGCACGAGCTGCGCGGCGCCCCGGAGGCGAGCCTGAGCGACCTGATCGGGAGGATGAGCGAGGTCGACATGTTGCTGATCGAGGGGTTCAAGGCGGAAGCCCACCCGAAGCTGGAGATCTGGCGCCGAAGCGTCGGGAAGCCCCTTCTGTGCCTCGACGACCCCTTCGTCCGTGCGGTGGCGAGCGACGGACCGGTGCCGGAAACGTCGCTGCCGGTCGTCGGCCTGGACGACATAGCGACCCTCGCCGACCTCGCTCTCGAGCATGCGGCGGACGCCGGAAAGGTGGCGGACGGGACATGGCTCAGCTGACCGACGACTGCTTCGCGCAGGGCGGCGCGCTGATGCGCATCGACGCGGCGCTGGCGCTGCTGTCCGAGCGGACGTCGACGGTGGTTGAGACCGAGACGGCAACCCTGGTCGCGGCGGCGGGCCGCATTCTGGCCGAAGACATCGTCTCGGGGCGCGACGTACCGCCCCACGACAATTCCGCCGTCGACGGTTACGCCGTTTACTTCGACGATCTGGACCCGGACGGCGAAACGGTCCTGCCCGTCGTCGGGCGGGCCGCCGCAGGGCACCCCTTCGACAGGCCGGCCGAAACGGGCACGGCCGTGCGCATCTTTACCGGTGCGCCGATGCCGGCGGGTTCGGCCGGCTCCGGCCCCGACACGGTGATGATGCAGGAGGACTGCCGCGAAGACGAACAAGGCCGCGTCCATATCCTGCCGGGCATCAAGCGCGGGGCGAACCGCCGGTCGCGCGGCGAGGACATCACGGCCGGATCGACCGTGCTGACGGCCGGCCAGCGCCTGCGGCCGCAGGACATCGGGCTGGCCGCAAGCATCGGGCTGACCGACCTTCCGGTCTTTCGCCCCCTTCGGGTCGCTCTCTTCTCCTCAGGCGACGAGATCCGCGAGCCCGGGCAGGAGACGCCGCCCGGCACCGTCTACGACGCGAACCGCTATGTCCTGCAGGCGCTGCTGGCCGGGCTGACCTGCCGGGTGACAGACCTGGGCATCCTGCCCGACGACCGCGACGCGGTGGAGCGCGCGCTGGCCTCCGCGGCCGCGGACCACGATCTCCTCCTCGGCTCCGGCGGCATGTCGGTTGGCGAGGAGGACCACATGACCGGCGCGGTGTCGGCGCTCGGCCATCTCCATTTCTGGAAGCTGGCGATCAAGCCGGGACGCCCCGTCGCCCTCGGCCAGGTGGGCCGGACACCCTTCGTCGGCCTGCCGGGCAACCCGGTCGCCGTGATGGTCACCTTCCTCAAGGTCGCCCGGCCGCTGATCCTGCGCCTGTCGGGCGCGACCGATCTCGCGACCCCGCTCTATACGGTCACGGCGGACTTCGAGCATCGCAAGAAGGCCGAGCGGCGGGAGTGGGTGCGGGCGACCCTGGCCCGCGACACCGACGGCGGGCTCGTCGCCCGGAAGTTCCCGCGCCAGGGGGCGGGTATCCTCAGTTCCATGGTGGCCGCCGACGGGCTGGTTGAACTTCCGGAAGAGGTGACCCAAGTCAGCCCGGGCACCGAGGTGGCCTTTCTTCCCTTCAGCCAGGTAATCGACTGACGACCATGAAGATTCTCTATTTCGCGTGGCTGAAGCAGAAAACGGGCCAGTCGAGCGAGGAAGTCACCCCTCCAGCCGAGGTCGGCACCGTCGCGGAACTTGCCGACTGGCTGGCCGCGCGCAGCCCGGGCCACGCCGAAGCGCTGGCCGATCGCCGGGTCGTTCGTGTCGCCATCGACCAGGAATTCGCCGATTACGACACGCCGATCACCGGCGCGCGGGAGATTGCCTTCTTCCCGCCGGTCACCGGTGGATAACGGCTCGCGCCTCCTGTTACTCGTAGCGAAACCCGCGCTTCTTCATGCATTCCTCATCGACGACCCGTTCGGTTCGTCGAACGCCGGCATTGCGGGAGTTCGTCTCTTCGTAGTTTTCGGTCTTGACCCGGGAGCACCAGTAAATGGCGCTGCGCACGGCGTTCGGGCCAGCGCCGTCCTTCACCCAGCGTTTCTCCTTGGGCGCGCAGGCGGGGAGTGTGAGAGCCAGGGCAACGGCGGCAATGATGCAACGCATGATATTCCTCGGAACAACGAAAGTCTTTCGTCCGGATAGTTGGGCGCCCGCACGGTCGGCTGTCAATCTTCCCTTGACCCGGACCTCGCGAAGCGGACATTAGCCTGCATGATACGGGTCCAGGCAGAGGATTTCGACCCCGGGGCGGAGCTGACAGCCCTGACCGACGGGCGCACGGATATCGGCGGCGCGGTCCTGTTCGTCGGGCTGGTTCGCGACTTCGTCGGCGACGAGTCGGTCGGCGCCATGACCCTGGAACATTATCCGGGCATGACCGAGCGGATGCTGCAGAAGATCGAAGCCGAAGCGCTCGATCGGTGGCCGCTCGACGGCGCCCTTATCATCCATCGCTACGGCCGGCTCGACCCCGGCGACCGCATCGTCCTCGTCGCCACCGCCTCCGCCCACCCGCAGGCCGCGTTCGAGGCGAACATGTTCCTGGTCGACTGGTTGAAGACCAAGGCACCCTTCTGGAAGCAGGAACATACGTCCGCGGGCGACAAATGGGTCGAGGCGCGGCAAAGCGACAACGTAGCCGCCGACCGCTGGTCGGGGAGCGATTGAACCGCCGGGAGAACCGTTACATCCAGGGTCCCTTCATGGGACACCATGTGCGCACGTCCAGGTGAGGATCCCGTCTCGAACGGCCCTCACACTTGAAGGGCGCGGTCGAGGGTCAGTCGCGAAAGTCCGGTGCGTCCCGGTCGAGCAACCTCTTGATCGCATCGAACATGCCGTCGGCCATGGCCTCCTCGTCCTCCGCGACCTGCTGGCGCGTCTTCTCGGCCATCTCCTCCGGGATCGGGCGCAGGTGCTTGCCCGTCGACATCGCCATCACCTGGTGCATGCACGCCCTTTCCAGATAATAGAGGCGGCAGAAGGCATGGGCGACGGTCGGCCCGGTCACGATGACACCGTGGTTGGACAGGAACAGGACCGACCGGTTGCCGAGCGCAGCCGCCATACGGTCGCCCTCCGCTTCGTCGACCGCAAGTCCGTTGTAACCGCCGTCGTAGGCGACCTGGCCGTGGAACATCAGGGACGACTGGCTCAGCGGCAGCAGTTCCGGCTCCTCCAGCATCGCGAGCGCGGTTGCGTAGGGCATGTGGGTGTGCAGGACGCAACGGGCGTGCGGCGCCGCCTTGTGGAGGCGCCAGTGGATGTAGAAGGCCGTCGCCTCCGGCGGCTCCTCCCCTTCGACGAGGCGACCGTCGTTGTCGACCATGACGAGGCTGGAGGCCGTCACCTCCGACCAGTGCTTGCGATTAGGATTGAGCAGGAAACGGTCGTCCGTGCCCGGCACGACGACGCTGAAGTGATTGCAGACGCCTTCGCTCAACCCCTCCCTGTCGGCCCAGCGCAAAGCGGCGGCCAGGTCCTGTCGCGTCTCGATGACAGCTTGCGTCATTCCCCGGTCTCCCTCGCTCCCGTCTCAAGTTGCCGTGATCCAGTCCGGCGCGGCGGCGCAATATAACGTGAAGGGAAGTGACTTTCCGCTGCAAGTTGCACCTCCCTAGTATCGGTCGGCGATCAAGCCCCACACAATCCGAACCAGGAGGAATACCCATGTCGAAGAAAGCCACCGCCCTGACGCTTGCCGCGGCCGTTGCCGGTGCCATGTCGATGGCCGCCATGACCAGCCCGGCTCAGGCCGAAAAGGTGAAGTGCTACGGCGTGTCGAAGGCCGGCGAGAACGACTGCGGCAACAAGAAGGCCGGCCACAGCTGCAAGGGCCACTCCAAGGTCAGCTACGACGGCAACGACTGGAAAGTCATGGACGCCAAGGCCTGCACGGACGCCAAGGGCAAGACACAGCCATTCGACGGCATCAACCCGGCCTACAAGTCGTAACAGCGCTTTGCCGGACACCGGGGCCGCGATGAGCGACCGGCAGGACAGGCCATCCACATGGCCGACCGACTGGACCGCGCCGGTGCCCCATGCCCGCGATCCGATCCCCGCTGCGGCGGGGGTCGGGTTGCGGCATCCCCATGTGGCGGATTTCATCGAGGACCGGCCGAAGACCGGCTGGCTGGAAATCCACAGCGAGAACTACCTGTGCGACGGCGGACCGCGGCTTCGTCAGCTTGAGCTGATACGCCGCGACTACCCCCTGTCCTGCCACGGGGTCGGCCTTTCCCTCGGCAGTGCCGAGGGTCTCGACGCCGATCACCTTGCGCGCCTGCGCACGCTGTTCGACCGGTTCGAACCGGGCCTCGTGTCGGAGCATGTCTCCTGGAGCGTGCAGGGCGGCGCCTACCTGAACGACCTGCTGCCGCTGCCCTATACCGAAGAGGCGCTGGAGGTCGTCTGCCGAAACATCGACCGGGCCCAGGAGGCCTTCGGACGGCAACTGCTGGCGGAGAACCCCTCCACCTACATGCGTTTCGGCGCCTCTACCCTCGACGAAGCGGACTTCATGGCGGAGATCGCCCGGCGCACCGGCTGCGGCATCCTGCTGGACATCAACAATGTGTATGTCAGTGCGATGAACCACGGCTTCGACGCGCTGGCTTATGTCGACGCCATTCCCGCCGATGCGGTCGGCGAGATCCACATGGCCGGTCATGCCCGATGCACGGTCGGCGGCGGCGAGATCCTGATCGACGATCACAGCTCCGCGCCCATTGCGCCCGTCTGGGAGCTCCTCGACCATGCGCTGAGCCGGCTCGGACCCCGCCCTGTCCTGATCGAGTGGGATGGCGACATTCCCGACCTGCCGATCCTTCTGGCCGAGGCCGCGAAGGCGGCCCGCGCCCTCGCCGGGGCGGGCGCCGCGGAGGCCGAAGATGCTGCGTGAGATGCAGGGCGCCCTCGCGCGCTATGTGCTGACCCGCGAACCCGACTCGCGGGACGCCGGTGCGTTCCTGGCCCGCCCGGGCGCCATGACGGAGGAGATCGCGGCCGCCGACCGGCTGTCGATCCACCGCAACAACGTGATGGGCTCGCTCGTCGAAGTCCTAGCCGATACCTTTCCCGCCGTCGCCCGCCAGTGCGGCGAAGGCAATTTCGAAGCGGCCGCGGCTGCCTTTGTGCGCGCCGCGCCGCCGGACCGCGCGCAGCTGTCGCACTATGGCGCGGGCTTCGCCGACTTTCTCGCCGGCTTCGAGCCGGCCCGCCGCGACCTGCCGTTCCTGCCCGATCTCGCACGCCTCGAATGGGCGATGAACGAAGCCTACTTCGCGGCGGAGGCTATCCCGCTGGACGCTGACGGTCTGGGCGCGCTGCCGCCCGAACGGCTCGGCGACCTGAGGCTGGCCCCCCATCCGGCAACCCGGCTGGTCGAGGCCGAGTGGCCGGTCTACCGCTTGTGGCGGGAGGGCAGCGATGACGCGTCACTCCCCGGTGACGGCCGCTTCGTCCTGGTCGTCCGGCCGGAAGCGGTGGTCGAGGCTTTGCCGATCGGCGCGGGCGATCGAGCGCTGGTCGCCACGTTGTCCGCTGGCGGAACGCTTGGCGAGGCGGTCGAGGCGGGAGTGGCTGCGGGCGTCGCCGCGGATGAGGAATTCGATGTTCAGGCCGCGCTGGGCGGACATCTGGTTCACGGCACCTTCTGCCGGGCGACATTGTCGCCCGGCGGGGACAGTTCTGCCGCTTGAAAGACCATAACGGGAAGGAAACGCCACCCATGACGACGGCAACCGATGACGGCGGCGCCACCACCCGCCTTGGCGATGGACAGGCGGAGGACGGCTGGCTGGCGCGCTATTTCAGCGCGGGCGACCGTATCGAGCACTGGCTCGGACCCGTCTTCCTGCTGGGCATGCGTCTGTGGATGGGACTCCTCTTCTTCAAGTCCGGCATCGGCCGCGTCACGAACGATTTCGAGAGCGAGCTGTTCGTCTTCAAGGAGGAGTACAAGCTGCCGCTGCTGCCACCGGAGCTGTGGGCCGTCCTCACCATGGCCGGCGAGATCCTGGTGCCGATCCTGCTGGTCCTTGGCCTGTTCGGACGGTTCGCCGGGCTGGGCATTCTGGTCATGACCCTGACGATCCAGTTCCTGATCGGCCTGAACAACGACACCTATTATCTCACCCAGCACTGGTACTGGATGTTCCTCGCGCTCGCCGTGGTCTGCTTCGGCCCCGGGAAGCTGTCGATCGACTATCTGCTGGAGAAACGCGTCCGCGCATAGGCGGCGACCGGATTTTTCGCCGGCGCGGCCCGCCAGGATTGTGCAGGCGAAAAAAGACCGGCGGAGATAAGCCCCATCTCCGCCGGTCGCTTCTTATCTGAAAGGGCCGCGGCCGCTGGGCCGCGCGATCCGGTCAGGCCGCGCTCGCCCGCGCCGCCGCTGCCCGGTCGTCGCGCCGCTGGACCAGCGCGTCATACTCCTCGACCAGCATCCGGGTGATTTCTCCGACCTCGAAGCGATAGTCGTCGATCTCGCGAACCGGCGTCACCTCCACAGCGGTCCCGGTCAGGAAGACCTCGTCGGTCCTGGCGAATTCCTCGGGCATGATCACGCGTTCGTTGACCTTCAGGCCGTGGGCCCGCGCAATGTCGATGACAGTGCGCCGGGTGATGCCGTCCAGGAAGCAGTCCGGGATCGGCGTATGCAGTTCCCCGTTCTGCACGAGGAAGATGTTCGCGCCGGTCGCCTCCGCGACCTGGCCTCGCCAGTCCAGCATCAGGGCGTCGTTGTAGCCTTCCCGCTCCGCCTTGTGCTTGGACAGGGTGCAGATCATGTAGAGGCCGGCCGCCTTGCTCAGCACCGGGGCCGTCACCGGATCCGGACGACGCCAGCTCGAAATCGTCATCCGGATGCCCTCGAGCCGGGCCTCGGGGGTGAAATAGGCCGGCCATTCCCAGGCCGCGATAGCGACATTGATGCGGTTCTGCTGCGCCGAGACGCCCATCATCTCGCTGCCGCGCCAGGCGACGGGGCGGACATATCCGTCGTCAATCTCGTTCGCCTCGATCACGGCCCGGGTCGCCTCGTCGATTTCGGCCACCGTGTAGGGCAGCTCGAAGTCCAGCACCTCTGCGGACTTGCGCAGACGCTCCGAATGCTCCGTCAGCTTGAACACTTCGCCGCCATACACTCGCTCGCCCTCGAAGACGCAGCTCGCGTAATGCAGTCCATGGGTCAGCACATGGACCTTGGCGTCCTGCCACTGGACGAGTTCGCCGTTGTACCAGATGACGCCGTCGCGGTCGTCGAAGGGGAGCATTGACATGGTTTTACCCTCTGTGGGTTCATCGGTCGGGCGACGAGCCCACGCAATTGGTCGATCTTTCGGGGTTGTTGATACACGAACCTGGGCGCCAGACGAAAGAAAGTTACAAAATTTCGTCAGCGGGGCAACTTCGGTAACATTCTTAGGTATTGCTGTCAACAATGGCCGATTTCAAACCTGGCGTGAATCCGCTCTTCCTGCGCGAAGAGGAACTGCGCCGTGGCATGGAAATGCTTTTCTACGCCTCCCGCGACCTGGCAGCGCGCACGGACGCGGCGCTCGCCGAACAGGGGCTGGGCCGGGCCCATCAGCGCACCCTTTATTTCGTCGGTCAGCATCCGGGGCTCATCGTCGGCGACCTGCTCGCGCTGCTCGGCATTACCAAGCAAAGCCTGTCACGCGTCCTGAAGAAGCTGATCGACGACGGTTTTGTCGAACAGCGCGCGGGTACGAACGACCGCCGCCAGCGGCGGCTGTTCCTGACCGATAGCGGCCGCGCGCTGGACGATCGGCTGACCGCTATTCAGCGCGCCATCTTCGCCCGCGCGTACCGCAATGCCGGCGCCGAGGCGGTCGAGGGCTTTCGCAAGGTTCTCGACGGCCTGATCCTGGGCCCGCGCGGAGGCGCAGGGCGCTAGGCACCGTGGGCCGCACGGGCGTATATAGAGACATGGAGGACCTGCCCCACATTCTGGTCGTCGACGACGACCGGCGGCTGCGCGACCTGTTGAACCGTTACCTGACGGAGAACGGCTTCCGGGTCACGACAGCGGGCGACACGGCGGAGGCGCGGCGCAAGATGGCGGCCTTCGATTTCGATCTGCTGGTCCTCGACCTCATGATGCCGGGAGAGAGCGGACTGGAATTCGCCGCCGACCTGCGCAATGGATCGAGTGTGCCGATTCTCATGCTGACAGCGATGGGCGAAACGGAGGACCGTATCTCCGGGCTCGAGCATGGCGCGGACGACTACATGAGCAAGCCGTTCGAGCCGCGTGAGCTGGTCTTGCGCATCCAGACGGTCCTTCGCCGTATGCCGCGCGCGACCGCGCCGACGGGCGAGATCGTCTTCGGACCCTGTAGGTTCGATTTCGACAGGAACGAATTGTACCGCGAGGAGAAGCGTGTGCGCCTGACAGAAAGCGAGGCGAAACTCCTCGCGGCGCTCGCGCTCAACCCCGGCGCCCCGCTCACCCGCGAGGATCTGTCGCGGGAGACCGGGGTCGGCGGCGGCGGCCGTTCGATCGATGTCCAGGTCACGCGTCTTCGCCGGAAGATCGAACACGATCCGCGAGACCCCCGCTATCTCCAGACCGTTCGAGGCAAGGGCTATGTGCTGCTCGCCGATTGACGGACCCGCATTGGCGGCGGTTGTGCGGCGGGGTGGTGGCGGGCCCAGGCGATGAGCCTGCTCCGCCGCATTGCGCCCAAGTCGCTGCAGGGCCGCTCGCTCCTGATCATCGGACTGCCGCTTTTCGTCGTGCAGGCGATTTCGATGTGGGTCTTCTACGACCGGCATGTCGATTCGCTGACCCGGCGCCTCGCCGGCCACCTCGCGGGCGAGCTGCGCCTGACGATCAACCATCTGCGCGACTACCCCAATCCCAAGGACCTGGTCTGGTACCTGTCGGAGGTCCAATCCAACCTGGGCATTCGGGCCACCTTCAAGCGGGGCCAGAAGCTGGGCAAGATCGACCATAAGGGCACCGGCACGCGGATCGGATCGGAGCTGGTTCGCGTCCTGAACGAGTATCTCCGCACGCCCTTCATCATCGACACCGAGAGCTCCGACCGGGACGTCACCATCGTGCTGGGCCTGCCCGACGGCGTCCTCGAGATCGTCACGACGAAGAAGAAGCTGCGCATCGTGACGACCGAATTGGTCGTGATGTGGTCGATCGGCAGTTCCGTCGTGCTGCTGATCATCGCCGCGCTGTTCATGCGCAACCAGGTCAAGCCGATCCGCCGGCTGGCCCATGCCGCGGACAGCTTCGGCAAGGGGCGCGACGTGCCCGATTTCAAGCCGTCGGGCGCCAAGGAAGTGCGCCAGGCGTCGACCGCCTTCATCATCATGCGGGAACGCATCAAGCGCCAGATGCAGCAGCGGACGGAAATGCTGGCCGGCGTTTCACATGACCTGCGGACACCGCTGACCCGGATGAAACTGCAACTCGCCATGATGGGCGAAGACCCGGCCATCGAAGGACTTCGCGCCGACCTTGCCGAGATGGAGCAGATGGTGGAGGAATATCTCGCCTTCGCCCGGGGCGAGGGAATAGAGCAGGCCGTGGAGACAAACCTGCCGACCCTCCTCGCCGACATCGTGGAGGGCGCGCAGCGGAACGGCCACGAGGTGACGCTCAAGACCCGTGGCAACCTGCGGGCGACCGTGCGGCCGAACGGCATCCGGCGGAGCCTGGGCAACCTGATCGCCAACGCGGCGAAGTTCGCCGACCGTGTGCAGGTTCAGGCCGCGCGCAAGAGCGGCTTCGTCGAGATCACGGTTGACGACAACGGCCCCGGCGTGCCCGAGGACAAGCGGGACGCCGTCTTCACGCCCTTCTTCCGGGTGGACACGGCGCGCAATCCGGACAGCGGCGGGGCAGGCCTCGGCCTGACAATCGCGCGCGACATCATTCGCGGGCATGGCGGGGACATCGTACTCGCCGATTCGCCGCTGGGCGGCCTGCGCGCCGTTGTGAGGCTGCCGATCTAGGACTGGTCGTTCCAAGTCGGGTTCCAGGCCGTCAACTCACAGAATGCTGCGCTGTGACGATGCCAAGACCGATGTGTGTGTGAGTTGGGCAATCAGCCCAGATACTCCAAGTGGATTAACGGATACGGCCTGCCTTGGCCGTCGATCGGTGAGCGACCTGTCCGGCCAAATCCCATTCGTTCGTAAAAGCGAACAGCTTGATTGTTCTGCTCGTTGACATCGGTTGTCATTCTTGGGTGGAGCGACAGGCCGTGCTGCACAAGCGCCGCACCGATACCGGTTCCGCGATGGGCGGGGTCGACGAACAAAGCCTCCATATGCCCGCCGTCGATCAGCATGAAGGCCAGCGGATAGTCATCTTCGTCAACAGCCAGCATGAGTGGCGCTTGCGGCAGGAAATCACACACCATGTCGTCAATGGCGAGACGGTCTTCAGGTGTCAGAAAATGGTGCGTAGCGTCAACCGCTCCTCGCCAAATCTCGATCACGCGGTGGCCCTCACTTGGGCGGGAAGGTCGAATTCTTATCGGGCTCATTTGATTTACACGGCTCGAGTTGAACAGAAATTTGCTGAGAAGGTCTGTAATGCGCCGCTGATACTGGGTCAGGCTCCGAATGAGCGGATATGATCTGACCGACTTCGAGTGGCGAGTGATCGAACCGCTCCTGCCCGACAAGCCACGAGGTGTGCCACGGCGGACACAGCCCATGATGCCGATCGCATCCGGGCGCCTCTCCACGAGAAGGGGGCGTTCGCCAATATCCCGCCTAAGGCCAACCGGAGGTCAAAGCCGCTTTTCAGCATTTGCGTTTATCGCGAGCGCAGCCTGATCGAGCACTTATTCTTCAGGCTGAAGCACTTCGGCCGCATCGCCACCCGATGTGACAAGCTGGCCGAAAGCCTTCTCGCCATGGTCCAACTCGCGTCTATGCGCCGCTGGCTTCGCGTTTACGTTTCTACGGCGCTAGTAAAGCCGGCCTCCGTTCGGCACCGGCTTGTCGATTGCGACCAGAACGACATTGCCGTCCGCGTCGGGGAAGCCCAGCACCAGCACCTCCGACATCACCTTCGCGATCTGGCGGGGCGGGAAATTGACGACGGCGGCAACCTGCCGGCCGACCAGTTCCTCGGCCGTGTAGAGATCGACGAGCTGCGCCGAACTGCTCTTGATCCCGATCTCCTCCCCGAAATCGACGCGCAGTTTATAGGCCGGCTTGCGCGCGGCTTCGTTCAGCCCCGCCTCGATCACGGTGCCGACGCGAATGTCGACCTTTAGGAAGTCGTCGAATGTGATGGTCATACGGGTGTCAGGCCTGTGTGGTTGCGCCGGCCGGGGTCGGTCCGTCCCCTTCCGGTCCGCCCTCTTCCGGTCCGGGGGTGCCCGACCGGCCCCAGCGGCGGGAGCCGTCGAGGAAGCCGGCGACCCGCTCCGCGCGGGCCAGGTTCTTGTCCAGGGCGGCCATCGTGTCTGCCATGTCCTCGCTCCGGTCCCGAAGCCAGGGCCCGAAAGTCGCGGCATAGACCGCGGCGAGCCCCTTGGCACGCAGCTTCCCCCTGAAGCCGGCCGAGCCGATGCCCGCCGCCTCCAGCATCCAGGCCATCGACCGGAGGGTCCGCCCGGCGCCGCACAGGAGCGCGACAGGGCCGGCCGCGGGCATGTCCCGCGTGATCGCGGCGATACCGTCCCTGTAGGGCTGGAGCGCGTCGAAGCGGCGCATCATGACGTCGAACAGCCGATCGCGCGCCGATACTTCAACCATCTCCCCGTCGTCGCCGGCAGCGCCTTCGGCCAGCACCTGGCGATCGATATGGTCGACGAAGGCGCCGAGGATGGCGCCCTTCGATCCGAACCGTTCGTGCAGCTCGGTCAGGGTCAGGCCGGTCGCCGCGGCGATGTCCGCAAGGGTCGCGCGGTGCCAGCCATGGGCTGCGGCGGCCTGCATCACACCGGCGAAAAAATCCGGTTTCTCGTTCGCTTTCCTGGTCATGCGTCGCTCCGCAATGGGGACAAAAGGAATAACATGGCGCGACGATGTTTGTCGTTGACTTCGCCGATTGCTGTGCGACCTTCGGGAGGAACGAAGGACCAAAGCCGCCGTCTTACAAGTCGCGTCATCCTTTATTACGTAAGTCGATGCGTCGGAGTTTCGAGATGCCGGGAGCCGCAGACTTCCTGAGCCTGAACGCGGGCCCGTATCGCCGCCTGAGCTGGGCGGAGGAACGGGAGCTGGCACTGCGCGGCCAGGCGGGGGATGCGTCGGCCGTGGAGGCGCTGGTCCGCAGCCATCTGGGCTTCGTTATCGGCATCGCGCGCAAATACCGGCGCTATGGCGTCCCGATGAACGATCTGGTCCAGGAAGGCGTGATCGGCCTGATCCAGGCCATCCGGAAATTCGACCCCAGCCGCGACAACCGTCTGTCGACCTATGCCCGCTGGTGGGTTCGCGCAGCCATTCAGGAACATGTCGTCCGCTCCTGGTCCCTCGTCAAGATCGGCACCTCGACCGCGCAGAAGGCACTTTTCTTCCGCCTGCGCAAGCTGATGACGGAACTGCGCGTGGGCGCGGACGCCCTGGGCGAGGATGTGATCCGGCCGCTGGCCAAGCGGTTCGGCGTACCGATCAAGGACGCATTGGCAATGGCCGCCCGCGTCGCCCGCTTCGACCCGTCCCTAAATCATCCCATCGCCGGCCCCGCTTCCGACGACGGACGGCGGGAGGAATGGCTCGACCGGCTGGAAGATGCCAGCGCGTCCCCGGAAGACATCGCATCCGCGCGCAGCGAGGACGACATGCGCCGCGGCATCATCGCCCGGGCCCTCGACCGGCTGCCGGAGCGGGAGCGACAGATCATCCGGCGCCGCTTCCTGTCCGATGACAAGGCGACCCACAAAACGATCGGCCTTGACCTCGGCCTTTCCGCCGAACGGGTGCGTCAGCTGGAAAAGTCGGCGGTCGAAAAGCTGCGCCGCTGGCTCCAGCCGCTGAAGGGCGACGGCTGACGCCGGAGTCCGGTGTGACGTCGAGAGCCGGCCTGTCATCCGATCCTTCGACAGGCTCAGGATGAGGGGAGGGGCTTTAGGCTCAGGATGAGGGGAGTGGCATTGAGGGCGAGAACGCTCAATTCGTGCGTGGATTCAACGGCGACCTATCTCACCGAACCCACTGAACACCCCTCATCCTGAGCCTGTCGAAGGATGCGATGACGGCCTCCAAATTCTCCTGGGGCCGGCCCCGTCCCTACCCAGCCAGTTCCCGGGATCGCGCGGCGGCGGCGGCAATGGCCTCGACCATCAGCTCCTTCATCCCCGGCTCCGCCATCAGGACCTTGAGCGCCGCTTCGGTCGTGCCTTTCGGGCTTGTCACATTCTTGCGCAGCTGTGCCGCCGGCTCCTCGGAGCGGTAGAGCAACTCGCCCGACCCGGCGACCGTCACACGGGCGAGCTGCATCGCCAGGTCCTCCGGCAGTCCGGCCGCCTCGCCCGCAGCAGCCAGGCATTCAGCCAGAAGAAAGACATAGGCGGGGCCGCCGCCCGACAACGCCGTGACGACGTCCATCTGGCCTTCCTCCGTCAACCACACGACCTCGCCGGTCGCTGAGAGGAGCCGGTCGCAGAGGATGCGGTCGTCCTCCGTCACATTGGCATTGGAAATCGCTGCCGTGATGCCGCGCCCGACCGCGGCAGGCGTGTTCGGCATGGCGCGCACGACCGCCGTGTCCTTGCCGAAGAAATCCTCGAACGTATCGATGGTCTTGCCGGCAGCAATGGAGAGCACGACGCAACCGGGCCCGACGACGACGCGATAGGGCGGGGCCGCCTCGTCCATGGCCTGTGGCTTTACCGCCAGGACCACAATACGGGGATGGAGGTCGTCCGGCAGGTCGCTCGCGCTGTCGACGATGGTCAGGCCCGGCACCTCGGCGAGATCGCCAAGGGAGGCACGGCTCGGCTCCACGACGACCAGATCCTCGGCGGGCACGCCGCCGTCGAGCCAGCCGCGCAACATCGCGCCGCCCATCTTGCCGCAACCGACGAGAATGAGGCCCGTCGGGGCGGTATCGGCCATGAGAGATCTCCCGCGGTAACGCTGCCTGTTCCGGACGGCCGGCGACGCCGCCGCACAGTCTGAAGGCTAGGCTTCGCCGACCGTGTCGAGCAGCGACGCCTCGACCGCCTCTTCGGCGGTTTTACCACCCCAGGTGACGAATTGAAACGCGGGATAAAAGCGCTCGCACTCGGTCAGCGCGATATCGACGAGATCCTCGAGCTGTTCGACGCTCATACCTCGCGCGCCGCGCAGAACCACCGTGTGGCGAAAGACCGGCGTCGTGTCTTCCTGCGGCACGACGAAATGGCCGAGCCACATCTTGTTGTTCACGAGGCAGAGCAGCTCCGCGACGGGGGTGAGACGTTTCTTGGGAATGCGCATGTCCATGAAGCAGGACAGGTGCATCGCGCTCAACTCCTCGCTCCACACGAAGTGGAGGTGATAGCCGCACCAGTGCCCCGGGAACTCGACCGCCATTTCGTCGTCTCCGGCGCGCTCGAACGACCATTCGTTCGCCGTGACGATCTCTTCCAGAAGGTCCAGGGGGTTGGCGGCCGGGTTGGCACTCAGGGTCATGGCTGTCATCGGGTACCCTCCTCTGCCAAGCCCGAGGCGGCATGAGAATATAGGGATTGCCGCCCGGAACCGTTTATACCGGCGGTGCAGCCCCGATGGCGTATATGTTGTTGGTCTTCCCCTCGGCCACACCAGCCAATGTGTACGTTGCCAAAGTTGGGAATCGCCCGCAACAAGATTTGGCCGGGATTGAGACTTACCCACAAGATATTGATTCAGGAATTGAATCAACGCTGCGGGTTAAACGTTTGGGAATGAGTCGAAATTCCGGGATGAGGAGCCGCGGCCCATCTCGTTAATTTTTTCTGACAGCGTTATTTTCTGGCCGAACGGCTCGCCGATTTGGCGCCGGCAGCCGGCTTTGCCGGCTTCTGGAGGGCGGCGACGGCCTCCTCCAGCGCGGCGACCCGGGCCGCAAGCGCCTCGTTCTCCTCCCGCGCCTTCACGGCCAGGTCGCGGACGACCTCGAATTCCTCCCGCGGCACGAGATCCATATCGGCGAGAAGTGCCTGGAGACGCGCCTTGATCACGCCCTCGACCTCTCCGCGCATACCGGCCGCGACCCCCATCATGCCGGAGGTCAGGCGGGCGATGTCGTCCAGGATGCGATTGTCGGTCTGCATGGCGCGGTCTCCTATCTTTGCCTGCAATCTAGGGGGGCCGGACCCGAAAGGAAAGCGCCGCACCCCCATCCGGCGATGATGCTAGAGTGACCGCATGGCGGAACTGAGACTGCGCATCGACCTGGCGGGCGGCGGGGCCATCGGCCCCGGCAAGATCGCGCTGCTGGAAGCGGTGGCGGCGGCGGGCTCCATTGCCGGCGCCGCGCGGCGCCTGGACATGTCCTATCGCCGTGCCTGGCTCCTGATCGATGAGGTGAACCGCCAGTTCGCCGCACCGGTGGTGGAAAGCCGGCCCGGCGGGAAGTCGGGCGGCGGCGCCAGCCTGACGGGGTTCGGACGGGAACTGGTCGACCGTTTTCGCCGGATCGAGGCCCGCGCGCGGACCGCCGCGGCGGCGGAGCTGTCGGACCTGGATCGTCTCGCGGGCGAGGGGGAGGCAACGCAGCCGAAACGGCTGACACGACAGGGCTAGGCCCATGGCCCTCGGGCCTTCAGTCGCCCTCCCGCACGACCGGACGCCCCAAACTCCGCCGCTCGATGGCCAGGCTCTTCACCAAGACGAATACATCCGTCCCGGGCGCCAGCCCCAGCTCCGCGACCGCCGCGCCTGTCACGCTGGCGATCAGGTGCGTCTCGCCCACGGCGATCTCGACCGCGACGAAGGGCGGGTCGCCCGGGGTCAGCGCGACGACCCGTCCGGGCAGGATGTTCCGGATGCTGATGCCCGTCGGCCGGACCGTGGCCAGCGCGACGTCGCGGGCGCGCACGCGGACACGGATGCCGGCGCCGGGCGCGGCATCGACGCGGGGCACGATCATCGACCCGCCGTCGAAGTCCAGCCGCGTCAGGGACGCCGCCCGGTCATGGTCCCCGACGGTCGTCTCGAGCACGGCGCCAGCCTCGAACCGGCCGACCACCGGCAGGAGGTCGCTGCGCCCGAACACCTCGTCCACCGGTCCCGCCGCGGCCACCCGGCCGTCGGAAAGCAGCACCATCTGGTCGGCCAGGCGCAGCACCTCGTCGACCGCGTGGCTGACATAGAGGATCGGGATGCCGCCCTCGGCCGCGAGGGTCTCCAGATAGGGCAGGATCTCGGCCTTGTGGGCGAGGTCGAGCGAGGCCAGCGGCTCGTCCATCAGAAGGGCATCCGGCTCGGCGGCGAGGGCCCGCCCGATGGCAACCCGCTGCTTCTCACCGCCGGAAAGGGCGCGCGGGCGGCGGTCGAGCAACGGGGCGAGGCCCAGCAGGTCGACCAGCCGGTCGAAGCCGGCCGCCGATGCGGTCCGCGGCCGGCCATAGCGCAGGTTGGCGGCGACCGAGAGATGCGGGAAAAGGCGCGCATCCTGGAAGACGTATCCGATGCGCCGCCGGTGGGCCGGCAGATCGACCCCCGCGGCCGCGTCGAACAGGACGCGGCCGTCGACCGCGATCCGCCCCGACGCCGGGCGGCGCAGACCGGCGATCATGTTGACGATGGTCGTCTTGCCCGCACCGGACCGGCCGAATAGCGCGGTTACCCCGCCGCCGCCCGTGAAGGCAATGTCGAGGGAGAGTCGACCGACCTGCCCCCGAACCCGGACATCGAGCGCGCCGGTCACAATTCCCGCCCCTTCAGCCGCCGGGCGACGATCTCGCTCGCGACCAGTGCGACGACGGAAAGCCCGACGGCAATGAGGGTCAGGCGCAGGACAGCGGCCTCACGGCCCGGCACCTCCAGAAGGGTCTGGATCGCGAGGGCAAGGGTCTGTGTCTCCCCGGGGATGTTGGAGACGAAGGTGATCGTCGCGCCGAATTCCCCCAGGCTCTTGGCGAAGCCGAGGATGGCGCCGGCGATCACACCGGGCGCGGCGAGCGGCAGGGCGATCGTGAGGAAACGCCGCACGCGTCCGGCGCCCAGGGTGGACGCGGCCGCCTCGAGGCCGGGGTCGACCGCCTCCACGGCCAGGCGGATCGGCCGGACGATCAGCGGCAGGGACATGACCCCGGCCGCCAGCGCCGCACCGGTCCAGCGGAACGCAAAAACGAGCCCGAATGTATCTTCCAGGAACGCGCCGACCGGCCACTCGCGCCCCAACAGCAGCAGGAGAAGATAACCGGTAACGACCGGCGGCATGACGAGTGGCAGGTGAACCGCCACATTCAGCGCGGTCTTGCCGACGAATTCCTTCCGGGCCAGGACCCAGCCAAGAAAGAGGGCGAGCGGCAGGGTGATCGCGAGACTGACCGCCGCGACGCGGAGGCTGAGCAGGAGGGCGGCGCTTTCGGTCTCGGTCAGTCCGAACATGGCGCCGGTGCGCAGAAACCGTGCTTGAGGAAGATGGCTCGCGCCGTGATGCCGGTGAGAAAGGCCATGAAGCGCCGTGCCGCATCCGCGTCGCCCCCGCGGACGATGGCGGCTTCGTAGAGGATCGGGGGATGGCTGTTTAACGGAAAGGTGGCGACGGTCGCCACCCGGGCTTCGGCCCGGGCGTCGGTCCGGTAGACGATGCCCAGCGGCGCCTCGCCCCGCGCGACGAGGGCGAGCGCCGCCCTGACGTTCGCCGCCGGCGCTAGTCGAGCCTCGAGCGCGGGCCAGAGCCCGAGTTAGACGAGCGCCGCCCTGGCGTATATCCCAGCCGGCA
>CAYGKX010000016.1:0-14117 GCA_964350225.1 uncultured Rhodospirillaceae bacterium
CCGTCATCATCGCCTCTTCCTTCCTGCCAGTGCCGAGGGATCTTTATCTGGCGCCTCTCGACGGGGTGGCCGACGCGCATTTTCTCGAGGACCTGGAAGGGGGCGCGCGCGAAGCCGCCCTCAGGAGCGCCGATGCCATCGTGATGATCAGCCCCCGGGAGTTCGGCCCGGGCGAGATCGGCAAGCTGGACAAGCTGCGGTTCGTCCAGTCGATCACGACGGGGATCGATCACCTGCCGGCGGGCCTCTTCCCTTCTCACATACCGATGGGCAACACCGCGGGCGCCGCCGCCAAGGCGATCGCGGAACACGGCCTCGCCATGGCACTGGCCGCGGCCAAGCGCCTGATCGTCGAGCATGAACGTCTCAAGGCCGGGCAGTTCGGCTATGGCCGGCACAACCGGATGCTGGCCGGGGGCACGGCCTGCATTCTGGGCTTAGGAGAGATTGGCCGCGAATGCGCCGCACGCTTCCGGGGGCTCGACATGCGGATCGAGGCGCTGAACCGGTCGGGGCAGACCCATGCGCAGGTCGACTGGATCGGAACCCTCGACCAGCTCGACGAGGCGCTCGAACGTTGCGACCTCCTGGTCGTCGCCGCCTCGCTGAACGACGCGACGCGGAACCGCATCGGCGCGGCGGAACTGGCGCGCATGAAATCCGACGCGACGATCCTCATCCTCTCCCGGGCGGAAATCGTCGAGCAGAAGGCGCTCTACGACCACCTGGTCGCGCAGCCTGCGTTCAACGCCTGTATCGAGGCCTGGTGGGCGGAGACCTTCGAGCGCGATTCGCCGTTCGCCCAGGAGTATCCCTTCATGGACCTGCCGAACGTGGTCGGCTCGCCCCACAATTCCGGGCTCGTGCCGGGCGTCTGGGAAGAGATGGTGCGGCGGGCTTGCGCCAACGTGCGCAACTTCCTGACGGGAGAGGGGCCGTTGATCGTGGTGCCGCAGGCCGACCGGCCCTGAGTTGGAGGCAACGGGCCAGGCGGCCCGAATGAACTGCCCGTCAGAATGCCTGTTACGGCATCGTCTTCTTCGGCTCGACGGTCACATTCGCTTTGATTGGCGACAGCGGTGGTGGGCCCTCCGGCCGATCGCGGGACGGACAGTTTGTCCCGAACGGTCGCCCCTCACGGCGTGACCGCGTTTGAAAGGGTCAGCAGAATCCTGCGGGACCGCTGGATTTCAGAACCAATCTTCAGGAACAGATCAAGAATGACCACCTGTTTCAATCTATTGAAATTTCACCGTAATAATAGTCGATCCAAAATAATGAGAAAGATATTTACAGAAAATTATACATTATTATCAGGATCTTGATAAAGATAATCTTGGGGCAAACCGGATCAACGCCTTCCGCCGAGCGCGCACCCGCGACCGGCGGCAGAACGCGCCTTCCAACAGACTGCGGCTGCGCCGGGTCTCAAACCTGCACGTAGATCGACCCGTCCCGAACCTCGACCGGATAGGTCGGGATCGGGTCGTCGGCCGGCTGTGCCGTCGCCGCGCCGGTGCGGATGTCGAAGCTGGCCTGGTGGACCGGGCAGAAGACCTGGAACCCCTCGACATGCCCGTTCGACAGACGCGCATAGGCATGGCTGCAGACATCCGCCGTGGCATAGACCGTGCCCTCGACTATGTAGAGCGCGACCTCTGTCCGCGCGACGACGACCCGGTGCGGGTAGTCGGGATCGAGGTCGTCCAGGGTCGCGACCTGGTGCCACTCGGCGGTCACAGGCGGTGTTTCCGCGCAGCCAAAAGAACTCTTTCCCGCATCGTTCCCCTCCCACTCGGTTGCCGGGTCGACCGGAAGGCTAGGGGGCGGGAGCGCGGGGCGCAACCGTGCGCGAGAGGGCGTCGCGCGCCGACCTTATCCCAGCGGCCGCCGGAGATACTCGCCGAAGCCTTCCTTCCCGACGATCTCGCCGTCGCGCATGACCGTCTGGCCGCGGGTCATGGTCAGGACCGGCCATCCCTTCATGCGCCAGCCGTCGTAGGGTGTGTAGTCGGAATAGCTCTCCAGGTCCTCGTGGCTGACCTCGCGCTCGAGGTCGAGGTCGACGATCGTGATGTCGGCGTCGGCGCCCACGACGAGACGGCCCTTGCGGGCGGAGATCTCGAAGATGTCGGCCGGCGCGCTGCCGCACAGCTCCGCGATCCGGGTCAGCGGCAGGCCGCGCTTGTGATAGCCCTCCGACAGGAGGACCGGCAGGATTGTCGCCGTGCCCGGAAAGCCCTGGGACGATTTCCAGACATTGGTCATCTTGGTCGCCTTCTTGCGCGGCACATGGTCGGAGGCGATGACGTCGATGGTCCCGTCGGCGATCCCCTCCCACAGGGCCTCGATATCGTCTTCGGTGCGCAAGGGCGGGTTGGCCTTGCCGACGCTTTCCGGCAGGTCGGTGTCCATCGTATGGGTCAGATATTGCGGGCAGGTCTCGATGAAGATGTCGGGATAGCGATGGCGCCAGGCACGTGCCTCGTCGAGTGCGGACCGGCAGCTCAGATGCGGGATGTAGATGCGGGCGCCGAGATGCTCGGCGAACAGCATGGCGCGCACCAGGTTCTCCGTCTCCGTGAAATCCGGCTTCGCCTCGGCGAGCGCACGGAGGCCGTCCTTGCCCGCCGCCATCACCCTGCGCGTGAAGCGGTTGACCAGCTCGATATTCTCCGTGTGCATGACGACGACGACGTCCGAATACTCCGCGGCCTTGGCGAGAAGGTCGTACATGTAGCCGTCGTCGGTCCCGTCGAGGCCGAGATAGCGGCCGGCGTCGCCCTTGAAGTTCATGAAATACTTGAAGGAGGTGACGCCATGGTCGGCGATGCAGGTCTCCAGCTCGTCGAGATGGACGTCCTTGGCGGTCGAGAAATGGAAGCCGAAATCGACATAGGCGCGGGCCTCGACGTCCGGCAGCTCCGCCTTGAAGACGTCGCTGTAGGGCTCATTGTTCAGGAAGTAGGACAGGATCGTCGCCATGCCGCCGATGGCGGCCGACCGCGTCTCGCTGGCATATTCCCCGGGCTTTTCGGCGAAGCCGAAATGGTGGTGGGCGTCGATCAGGCCGGGGAAGACGATCTTGCCGGTCGCGTCGATCACCTCGCGGACATTCGGGGTCTCCTCGCCGGGTGCGAGGATCGCTGCGATCTTCCCATCGCGGATGCCGATGTCGCATCGGGTCTCCCCCGCCTCCGGCAGGATCGCCGTGCCGCCGCTCACCCTCGTGTCGAATTCCATGGTGTCTCCTGACGTTCCGCCGAAGCGGTTTCCGTGTGGGTCGGTTCCAGTCTAGTCGTCCATAGCCGACTTGACGCGCTTTTCCCGCTTGCCCCCTCGGACTCTCGCAGGGGGAGTGGATTGCGGCGCGTCTCGCCTGCAGGCGATGGGTTCCAGCATGTCCCGGCCTAACTGCCCAGTTCGTCGGCCGGGGTCAGCGGCCGGGGCGTGTCTCCCGCCTCGTGCAGGCTTTCGAGCGACTGTTCCAGGGTCGCGCGGTCGATGCCGCGGACGATGAAGACCAGCCGGCCGGTCCGGTCCGGCCAGGGCCAGGCCGCCATCGGTTCCGGAGCGCTGAACATGTGCTGGACACTCTGTACGAAGGTCGGCGTTCCCCTGGGGGCGAAGGCCAGTACCCCCTTCATGCGCAACAGCTTCTCGCCGGGCAGGGTCTTCAGGCGCCGGACCCAGAGGTCGTATCCCGTCCAGCTGACCGGCAGGGCGATTTCGAAGACATAGGTCGCGATGCCGGAATGGGCGGAATGGGCGGAATGGTCCTGCCCGGCGTCGTCATGCGGGTGTTCGCAGCCGATGCGGGCCAGTTCGGCGGGGTCGAGCCCGCGGGCCGCCTGCAGGTCGATCAGGTCTCCGGGATCGCCGATCCGGCCCTGAACCGGCGTCAGGCGGGCGGCCCGCGGGTTGATGTCGGTCAGCCGTGCGGTCAGCCGGGCGACCGCGTCGGGTGGCGCGAGGTCTGTCTTCGACACGACGATCCGGTCCGCCATGGCCACCTGCTTGAGCGCCTCGGGCTCCCGGTCGAGCTGGTCGAGGCCGTGGACCGCGTCGACGACGGCCACCAGCCCGTCCAGGACATAGTGGTCGGTAACCATCCTGTCGGTCAGGAGGGCGTGCAGGATGGGCCCGGGGTCGGCCAGCCCGGTGGTCTCCACGACGACCCGTCGAAAGGGCGGGATCTCGCCCCGGGCGCGCCGGAAGATCAGGTCGCCCAGGGTGTCCGCCAGGCTGTCGCTGATCGTGCAGCAAAGGCATCCCGCGTCCAGAAGGACGGTATCCTCAGACCCCTGTTCGACCAGCAGATGGTCGAGCCCGACCTCGCCGAACTCGTTGACGATGACCGCCGTGTCCGAAAGGTCCGGGTGGGCGAGGAGACCCTTGAGCAGGGTCGTCTTGCCGCTGCCGAGATAACCCGTGAGGACGGTGACGCCGATGGGGGGCTGTCCTGTTGCCGGCATGGCGCGGTTTCAGTCAATCTCGGGGCGGGCCGGTCAGGCCGCCGACGGCAGCGCCGCCAGCTGGTCCATGACTTCCGCCACGGGGCGCACGTCGGCATATTTGGACGCCATGTCGAACAGGTTGACCGCGTGGCTCGTCGCGCTCCGGTCGTAGACGCACTCCTGCGGCACCACCACCTTGAAATTGTATGCAAAGGCGTCGACGACGCTGCCGCGGACACAGCCGCTGGTCGTGCAGCCCGTGACGACAAGGGTGTCGACGTTCAGGTCGATGAGGTAGCTGACCAGCGGGGTCCCGAAGAAGGCGCTGGGGTGCTTTTTCGGCAGCAGTACGTCGTTCGGCAGGGGGGCCACCTCCGGCACGAACTCGTATCCCTTGGCGTCGATCGTCATCAGCGCCGGCACCTTCTCCGCCAGCCGCCCGCTGTCGAAGGCCTCCTTCGGCGCGACATAGGGATAGAGGACGGGCAGGCCCTTCTCGCGGAACCGGGCAAGCAGCGGCGCGATATGGTCGACGGCCCGCCAGCCGACCTCCCCGCAGGCCGTCTTGAATTCCTTGATCGCCTCCCAGAAGGGCTCGCGCTTCGTGCCGACCGTCCGGTACTGGACGTCGATGATCAGAAGGGCGGCGCGTTCCCCCATGCCCGACGGCCGGCCGAAACCGGCGGCCTCGTAGGCGCGCTGCTCTTCCTCGCTGATAATTCCGTCCCACGGTTGCATGCAATTCCCTCTGGTCTTGCCGGCGGCGACGTCCACGCATCTGCCGCCGATCGTCTTGACGCCTCTCGGCATCCTGCGGCGCCGATCCTCGGAAATCGGTATAATCCGGCGCGGCGTCTTGCAAAAGGGCTAGGTTCAGATAGACTAAAATCCGAAATTCGAAAATCAAATCAAAACCGGTTTCTGATGCCGTTGTGTACAATCCTGCAGAAGGCGGGATGCCACGGCGGCGGTACGAGAAGGAGGCGTTAGCTTGTTTGGGAAACAGAAACTTCTGACGGTCATCGCGACGACGGGACTGATGTCCCTGGCATCGTTCCAGAGCGCGACGGCCGCGGATTACAAGTGGGATATGCCCACGCCATACGCGGATGCGGAATTCCAGACCCAGAATGTCCGGATGTTCGCCGCGGACCTGAAGCGGATTTCGGGCGGCAAGATCGACATCACGGTCCACAGCGCCAACTCGCTGATCAAGAATCCCGGAATCAAGCGGGCGGTCCAGCTGCAGCAGGTGCCGATCGCGGAGCTGTTCATCTCGAACCTGAGCCGCGAGGACCCGATCTTCTCGATCGATGCCATCCCCTTCTTCGCGGCCAACTATCAGGACGCGCTGAAGCTGTATCAGGTCACCAAGCCGGTCATGCAGGCGCGGCTGCTGAAGCAGGGCCTTCGCCTGCTCTATTCCGTGCCGTGGCCGTCGCAGGCCTTCTACACGACCAAGCCGATCAAGTCGCTGGCCGACCTGAAGGGCCTGAAGATGCGGGCCTATAACCAGCAGACGTCGCGCCTCGCCGCCCTGATGGGCACGATCCCGACGACCGTGCAGGCGACGGAGATCCCGCAGGCCTTCTCGACCGGCATCATCGACGCGATGTTCACGTCGGCCCAGACCGGTGTCACCACCAAGGCCTGGGACTACACGAAGTACTATTACGACACGCAGGCCTGGGTGCCGAAGAACGTGGTCTTCATCAACGAGAAGGTCTACCAGGGCCTCTCGGCGGAACTGAAGGCCGATATCCAGGAAGCGGCGGCCATCGCCGAGACGCGCGGCTGGATGATGAGCATGGCGTCGAACATCCAGATGCCGATCATTCTTCAGAAGAACGGCATGAAGGTGGGGGTCATTTCTCCCGAGTTCCGCAATGAGCTCAAGGCGATCGGCGACAAGATGCTGGCCGACTGGCTCAAGCGGGCCGGCCCGGACGGCAAGAAGGTCGTCGATGCCTATCGCGCGATCAAATACTGATCTCGCCTGTGCCGGACCCCGACACCTGTCGGGGTCCGGTCTTTATTTGCTACTCTCCCCCTTCGGACACGGCTAGCGGGGTCGCGAAACGGTGCGGCGTCTCCTGAACGGTTTGTACAAGTTGAGCGGCGGTCTCGCCGCTTTCTGTTTTGTTCTGATGGGCCTTCTGGTCGTCGCGCAGATCGTCAGCCGGCTGCTGGGCGCCTACATTCCCTCGGCCGACGACATCGCGGCGATGTTCCTCGCCGCCGGTTCGTTCCTTGCCCTGGCCTATACCCTGCGCCACGGCGCCCACATCCGTGTTTCCATCCTCCTGCAGAACCTGCCGGCGCGCGCCCGGCGGCCGGCCGAGATCTTTTGCCTCATCGTCGGCACCGTCGTCACGGGGTGGATGGCCTACTACATGGTCCAGTCCATCTACTATTCCTGGTACCTCGACGACTACACGATCGGCGCGGTGCCGATTCCAAAATGGATCCCGCAGATCGGGATGGGCGTCGGCTTTACCGTGCTTTTCATCGCCTTTCTCGACGATCTCGTCATGGCGCTCAGGCGCCGCCCGACATCCTACAGCGCACATGAATTCGATCCGCGAACGGCCGCCGGCGAGGTCATCAATGAATAAGGGGGCCCGGCTTTGGATCCGGTAACCGTCGGGATCGTCCTCACCGTCATTCTCCTCGTCGCGCTGGCCGCCGGCATCTGGGTGGCGGTCACGCTGACCGTCGTCGCCGCCGCCGGGATGATGCTCTTCTCTTCGGCGCCGGTCGGCTCGATCATGGCGACGAAGTTCTGGGAGCTCGGCTCGTCTATCGCGCTGACCGCGCTGCCGCTCTTCATCTGGATGGGAGAGATCCTTTTCCGGACGAAGCTCTCGTCCAGCATGTTCTCCGGCCTGGCCCCCTGGCTGACGCGCCTGCCGGGACGGCTGATGCACACGAACGTGCTCGGCTGCGGCATCTTCGCGGCCGTCTCCGGCTCCTCCACCGCGACCTGCATCACCATCGGGCGGATGAGCCTGCCGGAGCTGAAACGGCGCGGCTACGACGAGAAGCTGGCAATCGGAAGTCTTGCGAGTTCCGGCGCTCTCGGCCTGATGATCCCGCCGTCGATCATCATGATCGTCTACGGCGTTGCCGCGGAAGTGTCGATCGCGCGGCTGTTCATCGCCGGCATCATTCCCGGCGTCGCCATGATGCTGCTCTTCATGGGCTACATCGCGTTCCTTGGCATCGTGAAGCCGTCGAGCACGCCGGCCAGCGACATTCGCATGACCTTCATGGAGAAGGTCCGCAACTCCAGCCAGATCGTTCCGGTCGTCGTGCTGATCGCCGGCGTGATCGGATCGATCTACGGCGGGTTCGCGACAGCGACCGAATCGGCCGCCGTCGGCGTGTGCGGCGCCCTGGTCATCGCCGCGGCCAGCCGGACACTCACCTGGAAGACCTTCATCGACAGCCTGATGTCGGCGACCCGGACGAGCTGCATGCTCGCCTTCATCCTGTCGGCTTCCGCTTTCCTGTCGGCGGCCATGGGGTTCACGGGCATTCCCCGCTTCCTGGCCACCACGGTCGGGGACATGCAGCTAGGCCCCGTGGAACTGCTGCTCGTCCTGACCGTCCTCTTCATCATTCTGGGCTGTTTCCTCGACGGCGTGTCGGTGATCGTCCTGACGACGTCGGTGATCATGCCCATGATTGCCGCGGCGAAGATCGACCCCGTCTGGTTCGGCATCTATCTCGTCATCGTTGTCGAGATGTCGGTGATCACCCCACCGGTCGGGTTCAACCTTTTCGTACTCCAAGGACTGACGGGGAAGGATATCTTCTTCATCGCGCGCGGCTGTATGCCGTTCTTCTTCCTGATGATGCTGATGGTCGCGCTGCTGATCGCCTTCCCGGAAATCGCGACCTACCTGCCGCAACAGATGTACAGCCGCTGACGGACGCTCATCCCGGCGCTGCCGGCATGACGTCAGGTAGACGGAGCTGAACCGGAAGTCGCTGCGGGGAACTCCCTAGAAGGTGCCGAGGCGGTGTTCCATCGGCGGCAGCGTGATGCCCAATCCGGCCAGCCGCTCCCGCGATGCCGAAACACTGGCGGAGAGCGCGGCGAGGGTCCGGTCGAGCGGCGCGGCGCCCAGGCCGCTTTCCGCCGTCGTTTCGTAGGCCGCGGCGAGATCGTCGGCCATCCCGGTCTCCGCCAGCGCGGGCACGCGCAACCCGGCCAATTCGTGCGCGCAGACGGTCGCGAGGCTCGCCTCGGCCGCCGACCGGATCTCCGCGGTCAGCATGTCCTTCCGGGCATCGAGATACAGCCAGCCGAAATCCGCGTGGCGGCGGCGGTCCCGGCTCATCAGCTCCAGAACCTTCAGGGCAGCGGGGTCACGGGTGGCCTCGGCCGCGGCGCCGATGAGCGCAACCTCGATGTCCAGCCGGAACGCGACCTCGGCGGCGACGAAGGCCTCCAGGAGGACATCGCCATCCAGCGCCAGGACGTAGGTCGCCTCGTTGAAGAGGGCCTCGTAGGCCGGGTTGGCGGGCCGCTCCACGACCCCGCCGACAAGGCCGCACATGCGGGTGCAGGCGTCAACGTGGAAGGCTTCTTCCGTGCCGCGGACGGAGAGGAAATATTTGGGATCGCTCTCGCGCTGATGTTCCAGGCAGAAGCGGACGAGGAGGGCCGGGGTCGAGGCCAGGTAGCCATAAGCCCCCCAGAGACGATGGCTCCAGACCAGCCGCGCCGCCGCCTTCTGGGCGTCGTCATACCGTGTCCCATCCCAATCCGTCCACGGCACGTCCCGGCTGGGGTCCCAATGGGCGTCTTTTGCCTCGCCATACAGGCTCCAGATGCTGTCCAGGCTGGGTTTCAGATCGAGGGGGAAGCGTTTTTCGACAAGCTGACGGGGCAATGCAGTCTCCGGGGCTGACCTTGACGGTCGGGTCTGGGGGCGGTTGGGGTCCGGCTGGTATCCGGCCGCGGTCCGGGGCGACGACCTAGAATTCGCCGATCTTCGGGTGGTGGAACATGGGCAGGTCGATGCCGATGCCGGCGAACTTGCGCCGGACCCGCTGGACGCAGCTGACGAAGACGGGCTTCTCGGCCTCTTCCACCGTCGCTCCCAGGCCGGCTTCCCAGGTCAGCCGGTCGATCTCGTTCTCGATCCGTGTCGCCTCGGAATCGGCGGCCATCCAGGGCACGCGATAGCCGGTCAACTCGACCTGTTCGGTCGCATGGATGGCGGCCTGGCGGACGCGCTCACGCTCCTCCTCGCTCAGATGCGGCATCCGCTGCTCCATGTAGGTCCAGCCGAAGGCGCAATGGCGGATCTCGTCGCGCATGATCAGTTTCAGGACCCGGTTGGCGACGGGGTTCGACGCGGATTCGACCATCAGGCGGAACCAGTCGAAGGCATACTCCTCAAGGGTCAGGATCAGCGCGCTGAAGATCATCTCCACCGACGTGTCGGGGTCGAGCGCCATCTTCCGCACCCCGTGCGTCGACACCGCGTTCTCGAAATCCTTCACTTGCGGCTCGGGTACCCAGCCGCCCAGCTTCTCCGCCATCAGGTAGCAGGCCTCGGCATGGCGGGCCTCCTCCTGGCTGCGGATCGTGAAGAAAAGGGCCAGTTCCGTCGGCAGGTGATCGCGATAGAAGCGGACGATCATCGCGGGGCTCTCGGACACCGCGCCATACTCGCCCCAGCCGCGCCGGCTCCACCACAGCCGGGCCGCTTCCCGCTGCTCGTCCGGGATGCTGTCCGGGTCCAGCAGGTCCCAGTCCACGTCGGTCCGGGGGTCCCATTGATTTCGCGTCGCCGACTGATAAAGATCGCGGATCTTCGGGATGGCCGTGGCGACATTGATGGGAAAGCGCTGTTCGGGCTGATCGAGAA
This sequence comes from uncultured Rhodospirillaceae bacterium, assembly GCA_964350225.1. Taxonomy (GTDB): domain Bacteria; phylum Pseudomonadota; class Alphaproteobacteria; order Bin65; family Bin65; genus CAYGKX01. Next base: position 10,343 of record CAYGKX010000016.1, read on the forward strand.
TCGTCGCCGCTTCCATGTGTCTGTACGCTCCTTCCGTCGCAAAAAGCCGAATTTCGATTAGAACTAGGCTAGTTCGTGCCCCTTCGCCTGTAAATAAATCATGCTGCATCGCAGCGTTGAGCGGGAGTCTGCCTTTTCATGCGCCTTTTCGGTCTGTCCTGTCCCTTGCCCGACCCGGCCTGCCATCCCGTATCTTTCCGGGGGAGCCTGGGCGCTTCGGGGACCGATGTCGTGCTTTGGCACCCGGCAGGCAGCGTGGCCGAATACAGGGAGCAGTTCGAAAAGCCGGGAGGGTCGGGCGTCGCGCCTCTCCTCACCCTGGCCGGGACCGAGGCCTTTCTTGTGGACGAACGGCGTCAGCGCGATGCACTGAACCGGCTCCTGCGGGAGGGCGGGATCGTCGTGGTCGATCTGGCCGGGACGGCACGGCTGCGTATCCATACGGTGGAGCAGATCTTCCAGGTCGATCTCGCGGCCGTCCTGCCCTATCCGGGGGCATCGGTCTTCGCCCCGCATGAGGCGGTCGCCGAGGGGGTCGAGGTGCAGGCCGGGCAGCCTTTTCGCGCTTTCGCGGAGACCGTCATCGGCGGCGCCGCCGCGGCCGAGGGGTTGGAGCGTCACCCGGGCAACGTTCTGGTGGCCTCGGCCGGAGAACAGGTCCTGGGCTATTACGCCGGGATCGGGGCCGGCTACCTGGTGGCCCTGCCGATCGGCCTCGATGATCTCGATGCAGCCCGCGCCGCCCGCCTGGTCTCGGCCATCGAAAGACTGGCCGGCGCTGTCGGGCGGGTCCGGCATGGCCTCCTGCCGCGCTGGGTCGACGAGGTCCTGCCGCCGGAGGAACGGGCGCTGCGCGACGACGCGGCCGAACTCGCGCAGGAGATGGAGCGGTTGCGCCATCGAGGCCGCGATCTGGCGCTGGCCCGGGAGAAGCTCCGAAAGCGACGGGAACTCGTCTTCGCGCGCGGCGGGATGCTGGAGGACGCCGTCTCCGATGCCCTGCGCGCATCCGACGCCGCGATCCTCCAGGGACGCGACGGCGAGAGCAGCCTGGTCGTGGAAAGGCTCGGGCGGATTTACACGGTCGACATTCACGAGGACGGACCCGGGGCCTCGCCGGAATCCATCGCGGCGATCGCGGAGATCGCCGCACGGGAGAGCGCCCGAGCCGGGAAGCCGGTTCACCCCGTCCTGATCGACGCGGGCGAGCAGGAAATGCCTCCCGCGGAGCGCGCCCGCCCGCCCTTCGGGCCGGAGGCTCTCGACGCGGCCCGCACGCATGGCGTCACCCTTCTGACGACCGTCGATCTCCTCGCCATGTCCCGGCGGGGCCCCGATTTGGACGGCGATGCCTGGCCTGACTGGCTGGGTACGGTGCCGCGTCCGCAGGGCCTGCCGACCCTCGGCTGGCTCGGCTAGGGCACGCCTCGTCTAGCCGCGTGCGGCGAACCAGTCGGGGTGGGCCGCCACCCAGCCGGCGAAATCGCTCATGGCCCGGTCGAGCGACAGGTCCGCGTCCGGCCAGAGCGACCGGAGACGGCCGATGTCCGCATGCTGGCGCGTGCGGGACAGGTCGTCGAAGAAATCCACCGTCGCGTCGGCGGGATCGTCGACGACCTCGTAGTCCGGCAATAGCCCCGCCAGTTTGAGATCTTCGCACCAGCGTTCCGGGTGCCAGGTCCGGCCCGGCGCGATGTTGTAGGCGAAATGATCCAGGGTCTCCGCATCGAGCAGGCGGATCACGGCGTCGGCCACCCAACGGCTGTAGACCCAGTCGCGGTTGCCGGCGCGGGGGATGCGCACCGGGTCCCCGCGGCCGGCCAGCCGGGCGATCTGGAAGAAGGGGCTGAGGGTATCGCGCAGTCCGGTGTCGCGCTCCCAGGGGCCCATGACGGCGGTGATCCGCGCGGCCGCGATTGTGATGCCGTGGAGCGCGGACAGGCGCCGGCCCATGAGCTCGGTGGTCAGTTTCGACACGCCATAGAGATTGCGGGGCCGGCAGTCCGCCGTCTCCGGGACCGGCCCGTCGCCAAAGAAAACGTCGCCATAGATCGCGGAGGAGGAGGCGAGGACGATCCTCTGCACGCCGGCCTTCGCCGCCGCCTCGACCACCCGTGTCGCCCCGATCGCGTTGACATTCAGGATGTCCGCCGCGGAGGTCCGTTCGCGCGCCTCGCCCGCCGTGATGACCGCGCCATGAAACAGCCGCGCGATATCGTGGGCGCCAAAGGCCGCGTCCAGCGCCGCCCGGTCGGTCACATCGCCGACAATGTCGACGAGGGCGCCCGGCAGATGGGCGACATCGGTCTTCGCCGCCTCCGGGAGCCCGTCCAGGCTGATCGAGAGAACGTCCTCGCCCCGGGCGAGCAGGGCTTCGATGAGGTTGAGGCCGACGAAGCCGCTCCCTCCGGTCACTGCATACATGATTGTCTTCCCTTAGATGGCGCGCGCCGCCCTGTGGCCTTCGTAGATGGCGTGCAACGCCGTGCGCGGAGACAGGCAGTCGCCCACGAGGACGGGGGCGACCCCGGCGGCCCGCAACGGTGCCTCGAACGGGTTGTCCACGTCGTTGAACTGGCAGCCGATCAGGCTGTCGAAACCGGAAACCGTCTCCGTCTCGCCGGTAGACGCATCTTCCAGGGTCAGTGTGCCGTCCCGGAAGCCGACGACGTTCCGCATCAGGGCAATCCTGACCTTCATCTCGCGCAGGCGCTTCCGGGTCGAGGTCGTCGAATAGATCGTCGTGCGCCAGGCGAAGCCGCCGCCGGGACAGAAGACGGTCACGGCCTTGCCAAGGCTCGCCAGATATTCGACGACGCTCAGGGCCGCCCATTCGCCGGTCGTGTCGAACAGCCCGACCGTGTCGCCCAGCGCGTCGGGATTGGCGAGCGCCGCCTCCATCGTCAGGGCCTCCGTCCCGTCCGGGAGGGGGAGCGCCTTCGGCCGGGAGCCCGTCGCGAGGACCACCGTGTCCGCGCCGAAATCCGCGATGGCCTCGACGGTCGCCGTCCGTCCGGTCTCGACGGCGACCGCATGCGCCGCGAGACGCCCGGTCTGGTAATCGAGCAGGTCCTGAAAGTCGGCGCGCTGCGGCATGCGGCCCGTCCAGCGAAGCTGACCGCCGAGCTGGCCGCTCTTTTCCCACAGGGTCACCTCATGGCCGCGCGCCGCCGCGACCCAGGCGGCCTCGCAACCGCCGGGCCCGCCGCCAACCACCAGCACGCGCTTGCGCCTGGCCGCCGGATCGTCGTCGGGCTCCGGCCACTCGCCCTCCTTGCCCGCCATCGGGTTGATCGTGCAGGTCAGGGCAATGTTCATCTCCAGCCGCTGGGCGCAGCCCTGGTTGCAGCCGATGCACGGCCGGACCTCTTCCTCCCGCCCGCTCTCATGTTTGGCGACGAGCGCGGGATCGGCGACATGGGCGCGCGCCATCCCGATCATGTCGGCCTCGTCCGCAGCCAGCATGTCCTCGGCGTCGCCCAGGGTCCGGTATTTGCAGACGCTGAAGATCGCGACGTCGGAACCCACGGCCCGTACCGCGCGGCGGATCGCGCCCGGCAGGTGCCGGAAGTTCTCGGCCGGCTGCGCCATGTCGGCCATCTGCGTGCCGAGGGAGTGGCTCATGTGATAGGCGGAATGGCTGACATGGATGAAGTCGATCTGGCACGCCCGGACGGCGCGCGCGGCGATCTCCTCCGCCTGGTCGAGGGTGAGGCCGCCCTCGATGAACTCCTCGGCGCTCAGCCGGATGCCGAGGCAGGCGTCCGGCCCCACC
>CAYGKX010000016.1:14127-19198 GCA_964350225.1 uncultured Rhodospirillaceae bacterium
TTCCAGCGGAAACCGCATCCGGTTCTCGATCGAGCCGCCATAGCCGTCCGTCCGGCGGTTCGACAGCGGGGAGAGGAACTGCTGCAACAGGTGGCCGTGTCCCCAGTGGAGTTCGATCCCGTCGAGCCCCGCCTCGAGCAGGTTGAGTGTCGTCCTGACATGGGCGTCGCGCACCTCGTCCATGTCCCAGCGCGCCATCTCGCGCGGGAAATAGGCTGTCGGTGCCCAGCGCAGGGGCGATGCCCCGAAGGAGACCGTGCGTTCGAAATCCATGTCGATCTGCCGACCCATATGGCAGATCTGGCCGACCAGCCTGCCCCCCTCCTCATGCACGGCGTCGGCGACCCGCCGGTAGGCGTCGACGGAGCCGGGCAGGAAGCCCGCGACGCCCTGCGGCCGGCCCAGCGTGTTCTCGGAGACGCGGATCGCCTCGAAGATGTTCATCGCGGCGCCGCCGCGCGCCCGGGCCCGGTGATAGTCGACATGGGCCTGGGAGGGCAGGTGGTCTTCGCCGAAATTGGTCGTGTGCGCCGGGACGAAGATGCGGTTCTTGAGGGTCAGCCCGTTGATGTTGATCGGGCGGAAGACGTTGGGATAGCGTGGATGTGGCGGCATGGTCTCGCGTGGATGGCAGGGCATACGGCTGGCGGTCGCTGGCCTTTCACGAGTTTACGTGATAGCCGGAGGCCCGCCAATTTTCATTGCCGGCGGCGGAAACGGCCCCCGGTCGCCGCCGGTACCTGCCGCATTTCGAGGAGTTGAGAGAGTGGACGATTCGCTATGGCTTCAGCGCGACGACTCGGGCCGGCCGCCGGCCGGAGAACGCCTTGCGAAACTGCTGGAGCGCGACGAGATCCTCAGGGTCCCCGGCGCCCATAACGGCATGGCCGCCCGTCTCGCCCGCAACGCGGGGTTCGAGGCGCTCTATCTTTCCGGCGCGGCTCTGACGGCGTCGATGGCGCTGCCCGACCTCGGCATCATCACGCCCGACGAGTTGACGACGGCGACCCGGGAGATCGTGCGGGCGAGCGACCTGCCGCTTATCGCCGACGGCGACACGGGATATGGGGAGGCGCTGAACGTCATGCGCCTCGTCCGGGAACTCGAGGATGCCGGCGCCGCGGCGGTTCAGATCGAGGACCAGCAGCTGCCCAAGAAATGCGGGCACCTCAGCGACAAGAAGCTTGTCCCGGCCGAGGAGATGGCGGCGAAGATCGCGGCGGCGCGGAAGGCGCGGCGGCATCTCCGCATCATCGCCCGGACGGACGCGGCGGCGGAGAGCCTCGACGCGGCCATCGCCCGCATCAGGCTCTATGTCGAGGCCGGGGCGGACATCATCTTCCCGGAAGCAATGACGGGCATCGACGCCATCAAGCGGGTGCGCGACGCCGTCGACGTGCCGCTGCTCGGCAACATGACGGAATTCGGCAAGACACCGTATATGTCCGCGACCGAATGGCAGGCGCTGGGCTTCGACATCGTCATCTGGCCGGTGTCGAGCCTCCGGGTCGCCGCCAAGGCGATGGAACGTCTCTACGCCCATATCCGGGCGGAGGGCGGCACCTCCGGCGCGCTCGACGACATGCAGACCCGGGCGGAGCTCTACGAGACGATCTCCTACTTCGATTACGAGGAGCTCGACGGCAGCATCGCCCGGAGCGTCCTGCCGACGATCGGCAAGAACGAGGGGTAGCTCTCCCGACGGAAAGTCGGCCGTGTTCTCAGATCTGTCGGTTCGCGGCCCCCTCCCCCTTACGAAAGGGAGAAGGCAGGTCGCCGCATTTCAACGAGTGTCCTGTCCAGGTTGGCGGAAGCCGGCGGCCGTGTGCCGTTACCCGGGCCGCTTCGCTCAGCCGCCGCGCGCCCGGGCGGCGAGGCAGACGTCGTTCCAGACGCGCTGGTCGACGATCCTGCCGTCGCGGATGACGAAGCGGTCGATGTAGCGCACGTCCTTGAGCGGCGCGCCATCGGCCCATTCGCCGAACAGCGTGCCGTACACATAGACCAGGGTCTCCCCGTCGCGTTCCATCTCGTCGAAACCGTCGAAGACCTTCTTGACCCAGCGGTAGGTGCCTGCCGCGTTCTTCGGGATCTCGCGGCAATCGGTCATGACCACGTCGCCGGGAAACAGCATCTCGCAGCCCGGCGCGAGATAGGCGTTGGCCTCCGCATGACGCTGTTCGGCGAAGAGGGTGAGGAAATCCCAGACCAGCCGCCCGCCGGGGCCCAGCGCCTCCCGGTCCGCCTTGTGCGGGATGGGCGTGTCGCTGTCGGCGAGGGTGGCGGTCTGGGTCATGTCCTATCTTCCTGTTGGGGTGGGCGCGCGGTTCCGGGGCTCCGCCGTCAGGGCTTCCGGCCGATGAACAGGGCCCAGGGGAAGCGCCAGTAGGGATAGTCGGGGTCGGTCGCGCCATCGCGCTCGGCGAAGGGCAGCAGTTCGTAGTCGACGAAGCCGGCCTGCCTATAGGCGGCGCCGACGTCCATCCGGTCGAAATCCTCCATGAAGGCCTCGTTGTTCCGCTTCGCATGGCCGTGCATGAGGAAGGCCTCGAACGGGTCCCGGGTGCGGAAATCCAGGTGCATGACAAAGCCGCCGGGCTTCAGCAGACGGAAGCTTTCGGCCAGCGCCCGGTGGATCTCCGCGACCGGCAGCTCGTGCAGGAGCTGGGTCGAGGTCACGAGGTCGAAGCTCTCGTCCGGGAGGCCGCTGTCGAGAATGTCGGCCTGCCGGTAGGATACATTCCGCGCCTGCATCTCGGCGGCCTCGACCGCGGCCAGCTTCAGGCACGGGGCGGACAGCTCCATCCCGATAACCTCGGCCTCGGGAATATGTCGGGCCAGCGGGGTCGTGCTCTTGCCGAAGCCGCAGCCCATGTCGAGGATCCGCGTGAAGGCGCCACGTGACTTGACGAACTCGGCGAAGCGCTCGTGCACCTCGAACCGCCTGGTGTTCGGGTGAATCGACAGCGCGCTCGCCTGGTAGACATAGCCGTCGATGATGTCGTCGGCGAGATTGCCGGGATGCTGGTGGATGTCGCAATCCCGGTAATAGCCAGGGATCTTCATTTCGGGATCGAGGGTCAGGGAGACGCCGAGGTCGCTGTCGGGCTCGAGCCGCACCGCGATCTCCTCCCGCTTCCGGCCGAGGGACGCCTTCAGGCCATATTCCGGGTGGGAATACTTCATCCGCTGGATATGACGTTCCATCCAGGCGAAATAGCCGTAGAAGGGGTCGTGCTTCAGCGCCTCCTCGATCGCGTCCGGATCCTCGGCGGTCTTCTCGTCGAGGGTCTCGCGGCAATGGGCGGCGAAGGCCGGGTAAAGGTCCTTGGCCCAATAGTTCCGCATCTCGCCGATGAGGCCCTGGAAGGCGGTCGTCCGCCTGTCGGTTTTGACGCTATCGGTCGGCACGCTGTCGGTCTGCACGCTATCGAACTCCAGGTGGTCGTTTCCCGTTCGGATCGGCTGCCGGCGCCGGGCGTTGCCGGCGGCCGGAAGTCATGCAGTCATGATAATACAGCCCCGCCGAATGACGAAAGGCCGCGGCGTTGTGCGGCCCCATCTGCGGCGATATGGTCGGCCCATCCCGACCCGAAACCCGCGATCCGCCGCCCGCTGCCCGCCGACGCACGACGGAACCGGCGAGAAACAGGAGACCCGTCCGTGACCGACATGACACCGCCCCGCCCGGAGCAGCAGTTCTTCGACGACCCCGCCGTCGACCGCCTCCTCGGCATGGTCATGACGCTCGCGGGCGAGCTCTGGGTCCTGAAGGACCGCCAGCGGGTGACGGAACTCCTCCTCGCCGAAAAGGGCACGTTGACGGTCGAAGACCTCGACAGCTACGAGCCCACTCCCGAAGAAGCCACCCGCCTCGCCGAGGAGCGTCAGGCCTTCGTGAAGAGCCTGATGGACAACCTGCTCGCGCTGGAGCAGTCGAAGTCGGGGGCGTGAGTAAGGCGGGCTGCGTTTGCAGCCATCGCTAGGTCGTGGAAATTCCTTTACCGGGCCGCCCTACAACCCCGCCCGGTGTCCCGCCAGGGTGTCGCGGATCTTGGGGCCGTGTTCGGCCATGTTGGCGAGTTCTGGGTCGGTCAGGCGGTCGCGCAGGCCGGCCCTGAAGGCGGGCCAGTCCTGGGCGCGGGTCCACCAGGCCTTAATGCCGGGGCGGTCGTCGATCCAGACGCCGATCAGGCCGAGATAGTCGAGCCGCGCGGCGTAGGGCATCAGCGCGATGTCGGCGAGGCTCGGCGTGTCGCCAACCAGCCAGGGCCGGCCGTCGGCGAGCGTTTCCTCCATCAGCCCAAAGGCCTTTTCGGAGGCGGCGACCGCGTAGAGGACGAAGGGCGAGGCCGCGCCCAGCTCGTAGGTCGACTTGAACCTGTCGCGCCGGCGGGGGTCGCCGATGTTGCGGAAGCGCGCCTCGCGCTGGTCCTCGGTCATGCCCTTCATGCGCTCGCGGAACATGGCCGAGAAGCTGATCTCGGTGACGCCTTCGTGCAGCCCCTCGTCGACCAGCTTGCTCCAGTAACGCATCCGGGTGCGGGCCCAGGGGTCGGCGGGGGCGAGCGGCGGGTCTGGGAAGGTCTCGTCCAGATACTCGCAGATCAGGGTCGACTCGGGCACGGCCCGGCCGTCATGGACGAGCGTGGGCACGACGCCCCTCGGGTTCAGCTTCAGGTATTCCGGGTCGTATTGCTCGCTCTTGAACAGGTCGACCTCGATCTCCTCCCACTCGAGCCCTTTGGCGCTCAGCGCGATACGCGCCTTCTGGCAGCAAACGGAATTGCGGAAGTCGAACAGCTTGAGCATGCGCGTGACGGGTCGTGTGGCTGGCGCGTCGGAACAGGCGCGTCCGACATCGGTCTCGGTGGCGAGGGCGATGGTGTTCCGAGAGGTTTGTGCATGCAAGCCATAGGCGCCGCCTGACAGTTTGCGCGCGCACTGGCACGCTCGGCGTCGATTACGCGCTTGGCGGCGCGGAGGCTATTCGCAAGAGAGAAAGAGAGAGTGGCGCGCCGGAGATGTGCAACTTCGAACGCGCGCCCGGCGGGCGGGGTGCCGGCGCCGG
>CAYGKX010000017.1:0-19184 GCA_964350225.1 uncultured Rhodospirillaceae bacterium
GACAGCGACCCGCGCTCCGGCCCCAGGATATAGGCGGCGGACAGGGGGTGGCGGAAACTCGGCAGCTCGACCGCGTCGTCGGTCAGTTCGACGCCGACCAGCTGGCAGCCGACCGGCAGGCTCAGCTTCTTCCAGTCCTCGAAGTCGAACAGCGGCACGTGGGAGGAGGCTTTGGAGGTGTCGACCTTCTCGACCTCCCGCCGGCGGTAGACCGCGCCGACGGTGAAGAGGAAACTCGCGCCGAAGGCGTGGGCCGTGCGGAACAGGCTTCCCGCGTTCTGCGCCTTGCTGAGTTTCTCCACCCCGATGCCGAAATATCCTCGCATGCGGCGGAACTTGCCCTTTGGGGCGGTTCGGAGCAAGTTCTTTGCCGAACGACATTGCCCGCCCCGATGAGCGAAAGCGCAGAAAATCCGATCCTCGTCGAAGTGACCCGCGGCCCGATGGTGGAGAGCCAGCACCGGGGGGCCGCCTGCGTCTATGATTCCGAAGGCCAGGTCGTTGCCGAATGGGGCGATGTCGACACGCCGATCTACCCCCGCTCGTCCGTAAAGCTGATCCAGGCCCTGCCCTTCATCGAAAGCGGCGCGGCGGACGCCTGGAAGGTCACGGCGGAGGAACTCGCCCTCGCCTGCGCGTCCCACAATGGGGAGCCGGCCCATGTCGCCGTGGCGGAAGCCTGGATGAAGCGAATGGGCCTGTCGCCCGGTCATCTCGCCTGCGGCGCGCACGAGCCGACCGGCGCGACCGCGGCCAAGTCGCTCGCCGCGTCAGGAGCGCGGCCGACCACCCTGCACAACAACTGCTCGGGCAAGCATCTCGCCATGGTCGCGACGGCGCTGGCCCTGCGCGAGGAGGTCGACGAATACTGGATGGCGGACCACCCGGTGCAGACCCGGGTCCGCACCATCCTGGGGGAGTTGAGCGGCCATGACATGTCGGAGGCGCCACGCGGTGTCGACGGCTGCAGCCTGCCGACCTATGCGATGCCGTTGCGCGCACTGGCGCGATCGATGGTCGAGATCGCGGATCCGCGCCGGCAGCCGATCTTCCGCCAGTCCGCCGTGCGCCGCCTGCGGGTGGCGACCGCCCTGCACCCCTTCATGATTGCGGGCACCGGCAGTTTCGACACGGCGATCATGGCGCGACTCGGCCGCGACCTGTTTATCAAGGGTGGCGCGGAAGGGGTCTATATGGCCGCAGTCACGCCCCTCGGCCTCGGCGTCGCGCTGAAAATCGACGATGGCGCGAAACGCGCGGCCGAAGTGGCGATTGCAGCCATCCTGCGCTATCTAGAGGTCATCGACGACGGCCAGTGGTCGGCGCTCGAGACGTATGTCGCGCCGACCCAGATCAACCATGCGGGCCGGCTGACCGGCGATATCCGCATCGCCCCCGGCTGGCTGGGCGGCGGCTAGAAGAAATCATCATCGAAGGGAGACGCGGATGCGCGCCGTCATGTGCCGCGAACTGGGACCGCCGGAGAACCTGAAGCTCGAGGACGTCCCGCCGCCCGAACCGGGAGAGGGTCAGGTCTCCATCTCCGTCGCCGCCGCCGGCGTCAACTTCGCCGACACGCTGATCGTGGCCGGCAAGTATCAGGACAAGCCGCCGATGCCCTTCAGCCCCGGGCTGGAGGCGGCGGGGATCGTGTCGAAGGTGGGCCCGGGCGTCTCGGGCCTCAAGGAAGGCGACCGGGTCATGTCCATGCTGGGATATGGCGGTTTCGCCGAAGAGGCGCTGGCGCCTGCGGCCGGCACGATGAGGATCCCGGACAGCATGGATTTCGTCGACGCGGCCAGCTTTCCTATCGCCTATGGCACCTCCCATGTCGGGCTGCGCCATCGCGGCAACCTGAAGGCGGGGGAGACCCTTCTCGTACATGGCGCGGCCGGCGGGGTCGGCCTGACCGCGGTCCAGATCGGCCGGATCGTCGGTGCCGAAGTGATCGGCACGGCCCGCGGGCGGGAGAAGCTGGACATCGCCCGGGCCAACGGCGCGAAGCATGTGATCGACTATTCGGAAGAGGACATCCGGGAGCGGGTGCTGGAGATCACGGACAAGCGTGGCGCCGACGTGATCTACGACCCGGTCGGCGGCGACGTCTTCGACGCGTCCATGCGCTGCATCGCCTGGGAGGGCCGCCTGCTCGTCATCGGATTTGCGGCCGGCCGTATCCCGGAGGCGAAGGCGAATTACCTCCTGGTCAAGAACTGCGCCGCTGTCGGCGTCTTCTTCGGCGCCTATGCCAGGCGCGATCCCCAGGTCATCCGGGACAGCTTCGAGGAGCTGTTCGGCTGGTATGACGACGGCCTCCTGAAGCCGCACGTCTCGGCAACCTTTGACCTCGAGGAAGTGCCGGCGGCCATGGAAATGCTCCTCGCCCGCAAGTCGACCGGCAAGATCGTCGTCACCACAGGGCTGACCCAGACGGGCTGACCCAGACCAGTTGATTCAGACGGGGAAATCCGAACCGTTTGGCTCGGCCGGTGCCGACGGGCAGAAGCCGTCGCTGCCCCATTCCTGCCCCGATAACGCCCTGAAAATATCGCGCCGGGTGTGATCTTCGTCACAGGGTCGCCCCATCCGGTCGATTACATCGCGGTCAGCACAGGCACGACCCCGATTGACCGAGCGCCGCCATGACAATCCTTCCGTCCCACCGCCTCTTCATTCTGCTCTGCGCCGCGGCAGCCTGGATCGCCATCGTAGGGATGGCGATCCCGCTGTCGCAGTGAATTGTCCGACAGAGTCTGGCGGCCCGGTTCCGGGGCGTCATTCCTTCCAGAACGGCTTGTTCGCCTCGTGCAGCGCGGCCGACCGGCTGACGCCGATATCCTTCAGAAGATTGGGGGGCATCTCCGCCAGGCGGCGGCGCGCCTCCGCCCGCTCCTGCCACGTCAGCAAGAGATCGATGACCCGGCGCGCCAGGCTGACAGGGCGCGCCGGACGGTTCCGGGCCTGCCGGTGGAATTCGTTTTTCGCATGAATTGCGGTCGTCGTGCGGCTCATCTCGGCCTCCTGTGATCTCGCGTTCAGTCTTGCGTTAGGCCGTAAATTGATCTATCCGCTTCTTGCGGACAAACGATGACTTTTCATGTTTTTCATTAGATAATCTAATTTATGAGTCAGCTCCCGCCGCTCAATGCCGTTCGAGCCTTCGAGGCTGCTGCCCGCCATCTGAGTGTGACGCGGGCGGCAAACGAACTGCATGTCACACAGGCCGCCGTCAGCCATCAGATCAAGGGGCTGGAGGAGTGGTTCGGGACGCCGCTCTTCCGGCGCTCGGGCCGGGGCATCCGCCTGACGGAGGCGGGGCAGGATTTCTTCGCCACGGCGCGAGACGCCCTCGCCGAGATAGCGGTCGCCGCCCGTCGGATCCGGTCGGGAGAGGACAGTGGTGTCCTGACGGTATCGACGACCGACAGCTTCGCGTCGACCTGGCTGGTGCCGCGCCTGCGGCGCTTTCGCGAGACGGAGCCTGAGGTCGAGGTCCGGCTCGCCACCTCCGACCGGCTGGTGGATCTGGCCCAGGAGGACGTCGACGTCTGTATCCGTTTCGGCAACGGCGACTGGCCGACTTTTCACGTCGAGGAACTGTTCGACGAGATCGTCTTCCCGGTCTGCAGCCCGGACCTTGTGGAGACCGGCCCATCGCTCCGCGCGCCGGCGGACCTGAAGCACCACGTCCTGATCCACGACGACAACATCCCCGATTGGGAGAACTGGCTGCGTGCGGCGGGGGTCGCGGACGAGGTCGACTACACCCGGGGCCCCCGGTATATGCGCTCCAACCACGTCATCCAGGCGGCCCTCGCCGGCGAGGGCGTGGCCCTGGGCCGCAGCACCCTGGTTGCCGCGGACATGGCCGCCGGGCGCCTCGTCCAGCCCTTCGAATTCACCTTGCCGGGCGAGTTCCGCTTTTACTTCATGTGCCTGGAGGGTGCCCAGGAGCGGCCGAAGATCGCAGCCTTCCGCAACTGGCTTTTCGATGAGAAACGGCGCAGCGAAGAGCTGAGCGAGTATATCGCCGGCCGGCCTCGCTAGACCTGGAGCGTCCTATCGCCGGGCGGCGGTGATCTCGATCTCGAGGTGCCAGATCGGACGGGCCAGCGCCGCCGCCTGGATCAGGGTCGAGGCGGGCTTCAGGTCTCCGAGATGACGGTCGCGCGCCGATCGATAGGGCGCCATGACGTCCGGTGTCGTGACGAAGGTGAGGATGCGGACGATATCCTCAACCCCCATGTCGGCACCGGCGAGGACCGCGAGCACATTGTCCCACGCGACGTCGACCTCGTCGGCCAGGTTTTCCGGCGTGGTGCCGTCCGGCCGCATGCCGACCTGACCGGAGGCGTGCAGCCAGCGCAGCCCGGCCGGGCTCTCGACACCGTGGGAATAGGCGGCGCCGGGCGTGGCGATGGTCGGCGGATTGTAGAAACGGTGCATCTGGTCCTCCCTTTCCGGTTTCGAAGCGTCGGAGCCCCGCTTCAGCGGCGCGCGGTGCGCAATTCCTTCCGCACTACCAGTTTCAGGCCCGACCAAACGGCGTCGACGGCGCAGACCTTGACGTCGACCAGCCCGCGCGGCAGGGCCTCGGCGCGCACGGCGTCCTCACTCATGTCGGTCGAAACCTTCGCGGCTTTCTTGGGCCAGGAGATCCAGATCATGCCGTCGGGCTCGATCGCCGCGTCGAGACGCGGCAATGTATCGGCCAGGACCGACCGCTGGCCGGTGAAAAGATGGGCGACGTCGAACCGGCCGGAAGCCGGCCACGGTCCGTCGGACGATTTCCACCGGCAGTCCGCGTATTCCGGTTCACCCAGCTTCGCCTTCAGGCCGTCGGGGACACCGACGAAGAGCGCGCGCTGGCCGTCCCGGTAGCCAAGTTTCTTCAGGAGGGGCGTGCCGGAATAGCCGGCGGCCGACGCGTTCATGCCCTGCCGCTGTCGGCGCCGCCGTCCCTGTCAGCGCCGTCCCTGTCGCCGCCGTCCCTGTCGATCCCGTGACCGAGCCGCCGCGCCGCCTCCGCCAGTTCGGCGAGGCGTGCATCCACCCGGCCGTTGATCGTCCCCTCCGGCCAGCCGCTGTCGTCCTGCCGGGCGCCCGCCGGGACGCCCGTCAGAACCTCGATCCCCTCGTCGACCGTCGCGACGGAGACGATGCGGAACCGGCCCGCCTCGACCGCCTCGACGACGTCGTCGCGCAGCATCAGGTGCTTGACGTTCGCGGCCGGGATCATCACCCCCTGCTCCCCGGTCAGGCCGCGTGCCTGGCAGATATCGAAAAAGCCCTCGATCTTTTCGTTCACGCCGCCGATGGCCTGTACCTCGCCGGCCTGGTTGACCGACCCCGTCACCGCAAAGCCCTGCTTGATCGGAACACCGGACAGCGCGGAGAGCAGCGCGTAGAGCTCGGTCGAGGAGGCGCTGTCGCCGTCGACCCCGCCGTAGGACTGTTCGAAGACCAGGCTTGCCGACAGCGCCAGCGGGCGGTCCTCTCCGAACCGGCCCCCGAGGAACCCCGTCAGGATGAGCACGCCCTTGGAGTGGAGCGGCCCGCCAAGCTCCACGCGCCGCTCGATGTCGATCACTTCGCCGCGGCCCAGCCGGACCCGCGCGGTGATCCGGGATGGCTTGCCGAAGGCGAAGGTGCCGACCTGCAGGACGGACAGCGCGTTGACCTGGCCCACCTCGGCGCCGTCGGTGTCGATCAGCACCGTTTCACGGGTGATCTGCTCGTGCATGACCTCGCGCAGCCGGTCGGCCCGGAAAATCTGGGCCTCGATCGCCCGCTCGACATGATCCGCGGTGATGAGCTTGCAGCGCTCCTGTCCGGCCCAATAGTCGGCCTCGCGCAGCAGGTCGAGGATAAAGCTGAACCGGGTCGACAGCCGCTCGTTGTCGCCGGCCAGCCGGGCGCCACGCTCGATGATCCGGGCGACCGCGCCGGCATCGAGCGGACAGAGTTTTTCGCCGCGGGCCAGGGTCGCGATGAGCCGGGCATAGAGCGAGATATTCTCCGGCGTCAGTTCCATCCGGTCCTGGAACTCCGCCTGGACCTTGAAGAGCTGGGAGAAGTCCGGGTCCTGCGCAGCCAGCAGGTAGTAGAGCATCGGGTCGCCGACCATGACGACCTTGATGTCGAGGGGGATGGCTTCCGGTTCCAGGGTCGCGATCTGGTTGAAGCCGGACAGCTGCTGGCCGCTCTCGATCCGGATCTCCCGCGTCGTCAGCGCCCGTTTCAGGGCGTCGTAGGCGAAGGGCTGGGTCAGGATCTTGCGGGCGTCGACCACCAGGTAGCCGCCGTTCGCCTCGTGCAATGCGCCCGGCTTGATGAAGCTGAAGTCGGTGACCAGGGCGCCCAGCCGTTGGCCATGTTCGATGCGGCCGACGAGATTCGTCAGGGTCGGCGGATCCTCCAGCACGACGGGCGCGCCCTTGTCTGTCCGGTTGTGGACGATGACGTTCACATGATAGCGCCGGAAGGAGGCCGGCTCGTCGCCGCCGACCAGTTCGTTGGTGCCGGAGACGAGGCTCTTCAATTTCTGGCCGGCCGCCTGCTCGGCGCCCGGGACCGGCGTCATCTGCTCCACGGACGCGCGCAGGAAGTCGAAGGCCGACTTGACGACATCGTCCCGTACATCCTCCAGATAGGCATGAACGGGCGGCAGGTCGTGATACGCGTCCTGCAGCGCGAAGATGAGGTCGGAGGCCGCCCGCGCCGTCACATCCTTGTTGAGTTCGCGCAGCCGCTGCCGCGCTTCGCGCTCCCAGGACCCGGCCTGGCGCATGATGTCGGCCAGCCGTTCCTGATAGTCCTCGACCTTCTTGCGATATGTCTCCCGCGTCTCTTCCGGCAGCTTGTTGAAGTCTTCAGGCTTGATGACTTCGCCGTCCTTCATTGGCGCGAAGCCGATGCCCTGCTGGGTCGGCACGATGGCGATGTCGTGCGCCTGCGCTTCCTTCTGCAGGGCGGCGAAGTCGCCCTGGTTGCGCTCCTGGTACTCGTTCTCGATCAGCTCCCGCCGGGTTCGGTAATCGTCGCTCTCGAAGGCCGCGGGGATGGCCGCACGCAACTCGTCGACCAACTGCGCCATGTCGTCGCGCAGTTTCGTGGCCCGCCCGTTCGGCAGGCGCAGCGCGCGCGGCTTGTGCGGCTCGTCGAAATTATGGACGTAACACCAGTCGTCCGGCGCCGGGCGCGCCTCCGCCGACCGGTGCAGGAAGTCCAGGATCATGCTGTGCTTGCCGGTGCCCGACGGGCCGAGGGCGAAGATGTTGTAGCCCGGCCGGCGGATGTCGATGCCGAACTCGACGGCCGCGACCGCACGCGGCTGGCCGACCACTTCTTCGAGATCCGGCAGCTCGGCCGTGGTTTCGAAGCCGAGGCCCGCCGGGTCGCAACGCCGGTACAGAAGTTCGGGTGGCAGGGGGCCGGTGGGCGGCGTCGCCCCGGATGGTGCAACCATGGCGTTTCCTCGTTCTTGTCGCCCGGGGTTCGACTGCCCCCGGATCAATCGCCGGAACGTTCGATCCGTTCCATGTCGTCGTCGGACAGTCCGAAATGATGGCCGATCTCGTGGATCAGGACGTGCCGGACGACGTCGGCCAGCGTGTCGCCGGTCTCCAGCCGATACAAGAGGATCGGTTTCCGATACAGGAAGATCGTGTCGTTCAGGGGGGCGATGCCGGCCTGTTCCTTGTGGCCGACATCGATGCCGCGATAGAGCCCGAGCAGGTCGTAGGGCGAGGACAGGTCCATCACCCGGCAGGTCTCCGCGTCCGCCTCCTCCTCGATCTGGATGACCACGCCGTCCAGATGGCGGCGGAAGACCTCCGGCAGGTCCGCGATAACCGAATGGGCGAAGGCCTCGAAGGCCTCCGCGTCGGGCAGGTGGTCGGTCGGGTCGCGGCCGGGTCGCATGGCCGGGACGATAGCGCGGCGCTGGCCAAGGGCCAAGCGCGCACCTAAGTTTCGGGTTCGGGTTCGGGTTCGGGATAGGCAGGCGGAGGACGGTCATGACGACCAGGCTTACGGGAGAAGACCGCGCGAAGGCGCTGGCGGCGCTGGACGGCTGGGCGGAGGTCGATGGACGCGACGCGATCGAAAAGCGCTTCGCCTTCGCGGACTTCAACGCGGCCTTCGGTTTCATGACCCGCGTCGCGCTCTACGCGGACAAGGTCGATCACCACCCGGAATGGTTCAACGTCTACAACAAGGTGGACGTGACCCTGGCGACCCACGACGTCGGGGGCCTGTCGATGCGCGACGTCGCGATGGCGAAGTTCATGGACGGGATCGCCGGCTGACGGCCGGGCCGGGCGTCTCCGCTCAGCCCTCCGGCACGAACAGCAGCTCCAGATAATTCCGGTAGTGACGCAGCTGCTGGGCGACCAGGTCGGGGTCGTTGTAGGATTTCGACATCAGGAACGCGCCCTCGAAGATGACCGTGATCATGTCTGCCAGGCTATCGAGGTCGGCAGGCAGGCGTGGCGGGTGCTTTTCCGCCGCCTCGCGCATCTTCGCGCCCAGGCGGTCCCGCCAGGCCCGGAAGGTGTCGGTGACGGTGTCCAGGACCTCTTTCTCGAACAGGCCCGCCTCCATGATGTAGGAGGCGAGGAGGCAGCCGGGATAGGGCTCGACAAGCCCCGACATATCCTCCTCGAACAGGCCGACGAAGATCAGGAGCTGCTGCGCCGGGTCGCGGGAGAGCTTCTCCGCCCGCAGCATCTTTTCCTCGAGATTGCCGATATCCAGTTCGGAGAACCGCTCCACCAGGGCCTGGGCCAGGGCCGCCTTGTTGGAGAAGTGGTAGAAGAAGGTGCCCTTCGTGATGCCCGCCTTGTCGATCACCCGATCGACCGACGCCGCGGCAAATCCCGATTCCAGAATCAGTTCTTCCGCCGCATCCATGATCGCGGTGCGGGTCTTGCCGCCGTCCCTTGGCATTCGATCTCGTCTCCATTTTGTTGTCGATCAGGTTATTACACCAACCAGTTGGGTCAAGGGCTGAATTAGGCTGTGTGATTTTCCTCACAATCTCATGGGGTTGGATTGTATCCCAGACAATATTTGCGTTGACTCTCCGGGCGGACTCATGTTTTTCACCCAACCAGTTGGTATAAATAAAACCTGGAGGCATCAATCATGGAAGGTATGTCCACCCCTGCGCCGACGTCCTCGGAAGCGATGGCGCCCTCACCCGTTGCAGCCCCGGCTGCAACCCCTGGCGCGTCCTTCGACGAAGGCCGCGCCGAAGCCTTCGCCGACAAGATCCTCGGCTTTCTGAACGGCGGCGCGCTCGCCCTGATGATCTCGGTCGGTCACCGCACCGGGCTCTTCGACACCCTGGTCGAGACCGGGCCGACGGACAGCGCCGGGCTCGCGGAGGCGGCCGGCCTCAACGAGCGCTACGTCCGCGAGTGGCTGGGCGCGATGGTCGTTGGCGGCATCGTCGAGCTCGATCCGGACAAGGGCACCTATCGCCTGCCCGCGGAGCACGCGGCCTGCCTGACCCGCGCGATTCCGACCGACAACATGGCCGTCTTCGCCCAGTACATCCCGACGCTGGGCGCCGTCGAGGAAGACATCGTCGACTGTTTCCGCAACGGCGGCGGCGTGCCCTATTCCCGCTACGCCCGCTTCCACGAGGTTATGGCGGAGGACAGCGGACAGTCGGTCCTGCCGGTGCTCCGGAGCCACGTGTTGCCGCTGGTCCCGGGCCTGGAAGCGCGGCTCGAGGCGGGCATCCGCGTCGCGGATCTCGGCTGCGGCCGCGGCAAGGCGCTCAATCTTCTGGCGGGCTGGTTTCCGAACAGCACCTTCGTCGGATACGACCTGTCGGAGGAGGCGACGGCTTTCGCACGGGACGAGGCGGCGACCCGCGGGCTCGCCAACGTGACCTTCGTCGAGCGGGATCTCTCGACCTTCGCCGAGGACGCGGAGCCGGGGGCTTTCGACTTCGTCACGACCTTCGACGCGATCCACGACCAGGCCCATCCGATGAGCCTGCTCAAGGGCATCCGCAAGAGCCTGACCGATGGCGGGGTCTATATCGCGCAGGACATCAAGGGCTCCTGCCACCACCACAACAACATGGACCACCCGCTGGGGCCGCTGCTCTACACGGTTTCCTGCATGCACTGCATGACCGTCTCGCTCGCCCAGAACGGCGAGGGCCTGGGGGCCATGTGGGGCAAGGAAACCACCCTGGACTATCTTGCACGGGCCGGCTTCGGCCAGGTCGAGGTCAACGAGTTCGACCACGACGTCCAGAACAACTGGTACGTCTGCCGGCCGTAACCGCCACCGGCACCCGCGCCAGCGGACACGTCGCCCGGCCCCGGAAACGGGGCCGGGCGTTCTGCTTTCCAGGGTCTGTCGGACGCGGCATGGCTTGCAGCGCGGCACCGATCGGTGTCATCTGCCCCTCCAGCGACAAGATGCGGGAGGCGGCACATGAGAGGGAAGATCGGCTTTATCGGCCTGGGCGCGATGGGGCAGCCGATGGCGGCGAACCTGGCGCGGAAGGGGTTCGACCTCACGGTCTTCGACATCGCCCAGGACAGGGTGCCGGCTCTGAAGGAACTCGGCGCGACCGTCGCGGGCTCCGTCGCGGAGATTGCGGAAACGGCCGACATCGCCGTCACCATGGTGCCCGACGGGCCGGATGTGGAGGCGGTCGTTCTCGGCCCTGACGGTCTGGCGGAGGCGGGGCGCGCCGGACAGCTCGTCATGGACATGTCGACGGTCTCGCCGGCTTCGACCGACCGCATGGCCGCGGCGCTGGCCGGGCGCGGCATCGGCTTCGTCGACGCGCCGGTCGGGCGGCTCGTTACCCATGCGATCGCCGGCGAGTCGCTCTTCATGGTCGGTGGGACGGCGGAAGACGTGGCCCGCGTCCGTCCGCTTCTCGACGCAATGGGCACGACGGTCCTGCATTGCGGGCCGGCCGGCGCCGGTATCCGGACAAAGCTCGTGAACAATTACCTCATCATGGGCATCAACCAGATGAATGCGGAGGCGCTGGCCCTCGCCCAGTGTCTCGATCTCGATCTCGAAACGACCCTGGACGTCCTCTACGGCACGACGGCGGTGAACGGGCAGCTACAGGTCAACTGGCCCAACAAGGTCCTGAAGGACGATACCGACCCCGGGTTCCGGATCGCCCTCGCCCACAAGGACGTGTCGCTCGCGGTCGAGGCGGCGCGGGAAGCGGGCCTGCCCGTTTTCGCGGGCACCACGGTGCGGGAGGCCCTGGCGACCGCCATGGCCCAGGGCTATGGCGACCGCGACTTCTCGGCCATTCTCGATGCGGTGTGCGGGCTGGGCGGCGTAACGCCGCCGCGGCTGCCGCGTTAGCCGGGCGCGGGGCCGACGATGCTGCGCTTCGCGCTGGGCGCGCTCGCGATCGGCGCCCCGGGCGCCTTCGGGTTCGTCACGCTCACCTACTTCTATGTCGTGATGACCCAGGTCGCGCTGCTGCTCGTGCCCATCGTGGGGCTGTTCGTGGCTGCGGAGATCCTGCTTCTCGTCTGGCTCGGAAGGCACGGGAACCCGCGTGTGGCGGCGGCCGGGAAGGTAATCGGGAACGTCCTCGTCTACACGCTTCTGTTTCAGGGCATCTTCTTCACGACGGTGGTCTTGTGGGCGGTGTCCATCGGCTTCGGCTTCGGCCCCGACGGTCCCCAGTCCCGGGCGGCGTTCCTGGGCGACTTCCTGATCGGCGCCGGATATCTCTCCGCCTTCATCCTCGGCGCGACCGGTCTGACCGCCCTCATGACGGAGGGCATCCTGCGCAAGCTCCTGGCTGCGCTGTATGCCATCGTGACCATCGGACTGCCCGTCGCCCTCCTGATCTTCGCGGAGGCGGAGATGCGCGCCATCGCGTTGTCCCGCCCCGGTGTTTTCGCGCTGAGCGTCGTCACCTATCTGATGGCCGCGTCGGTGGCGGGCATGGCGCTCCTGTTGCCGGAGGGCCCAGGCCCGACGAAGGGCGGCAAGAAGGGGGGCGCCAAGACGGGGAGCGCCAAGACGGGGCGCACCAAGATGGGGGCGGACCCGGCCGGCAAGCTGGCCGGACCCAGGGGACGGCTGCCGGACTAGGCCGTCGCCGCGCCCCGGGGGGGCCGCGTCACGCCGGATGGTGTCACGCCCCTCGCTCCCGGGATGCCGGGCGGTCCCTGTTTCTCGATCGACGGGAACCGGCGGGGCCCATACGGCGTTACCAGAAACGGAAACGACAGCCTCCGCCCCTTTCCGAATTCCCGATCCCATGAAAGCCCTGGCCGTCATCAACGCCGCTTCCGGCACCGCAAGCGAAATGGATCTGCCGGCCTACCGTGAGGTGCTGCACCGCGCCTTTGCCGGGGCTGGACACGATCTCGAGGTCGTTCTCTCCGACCCGTCCGATATCGAGGCGGCCCTCGATCGCGCCTGTGCCTCGGACGCTGAACTGGTCGTCGTGGGGGGCGGTGACGGCACCGTGAACGGCGCGGCGGAACGGCTCGCGGGCACGGAAAAGGTTCTCGGCATCCTCCCCTTCGGCACCGTCAATCGCCTGGCCCGCGACCTGAATATCCCGCTCGACCCAGACGAGGCCGCGGAGGCCCTGGCCCGCGCCCGGACCGAAGCCATCGACGTCGCCTATGTCAACGACCGGCTGTTCACCTGCAACTGCTATCTGGGCGCCCAGCCACTGATCAGCGAGGAAAGGGAAGCCCTGCGCGGCCGCGCCTTCTGGTCGCGGCTTGGCGGCTATTTCCGTCTCCTGCGGCTGGTCCTCAGCTATCGCCGCCGGCTGGCGGTGGTGCTGGACGACGGCAGCCAGCGGCAGGGCGGGCGCATCCTGTCCCTCGCAGTTTCGAACAACTGCTATCGGGAAACGCCGAGCCTCCTGCTCGAACGGTCCAGCCTGTGTGAAGGGAAGCTCGGTGTCTACCTGTCTCAGCACCGCACCGGCTTCGGCCTCGTCGGCGTGACCGTGAAGGCCATTCTCGGGCGCTGGCGCGCAGACCCGTATCTCAGCGAGCTCACCGCGACGGAGCTGCGCATCGAGACCCGCGCCAGCAGCGTCAAGCTCAGCTATGACGGCGAGATCGACCGGTTCGAGACGCCCCTCCGTTTCCGCATCTCCCCGGGGGCGCTGCGGATCCTTCGGCCCGATCCGGCATGACCCGGCTCGCCCTCGTTTCCGACCTTCATTTCGGCACCGTGCCGCCGGGGCTCGCCGACAGTCTGGCCCGGGACCTGGGTGCGGCGGCGGCCGACATGGTCGTCGTCGCGGGCGACCTGACCCAGCGGGCCCGGCCGGCGGAATGGGCGGACGCCACCGCCTGGCTCGGGCGGCTGGACGCCCCCACCCTTGTCGTGCCCGGCAATCACGACGTGCCGACCTTCGACCTGATCGAACGCTTCTTCGCGCCAATGCGACGGTTCGAGCGTCATTTTCCCGCCGAACCGGAATTGTCGCATGACGACGTTTGCGTCCAGGGCGTGAATACGACGGCGTCCTGGCAGCCCCACCTGCGCTGGGAGGAGGGGCGCATCCGGCGCCGCGACCTGGAGACGCTCGACCGCCGGCTCGATCGGCTGGACTGCGGCTGGCGCGTGGTGACGGCACATCATCCCTTCAACGAGGTGCCGGGGGTTGAGGGGGCGGAGCCGGTGCGCCGGGCGGAAGAGGCGCTCGACCTGTTCGCTGCGCGCGGGGTCGACCTCATGCTCTCCGGCCATACCCATCTGGGATTTGTTCATCCGGTGCCGGTCGGGGCGGAAATCGTCCTCTCGGTCGGGGCGCCGACGGCCCTGTCGAGCCGCATGCGCGGCGAACCCAACGGTTACTGGCTGATCGACTTCGAGCCAGACGACATTTGCCTCACCCTGCGCAGCGCGCCCGACGGCCTCTATTCGGATGCCCACAGGACGCATTTCCGGTGGCGGCGCGGCGCGCGGGCGGTGGAGACAGTCAACGAGGCCCGGCCGTCGGGCTAGCGATGTGCCGAACGGCCCCGGCGAATTCGCCCGAATTCGATCACATTCCTGTCGCAAGACATTGCCGTGCGGGCAGCGGTGGCGGCAAACTGGGACGAGATTGCGATTTCGGTCGCGTCGGGCGCGTCGTATCGTGACGAGCCGTCGATCCGTTCCGGCCGCCGCAAAGCCAACCGTCCACAGGACGCCGACCCGACGAGGTATTCATGCCCACTGTCCGCACTTTCAGAAGCATTCTTGGCGGCGCGGCCGCGCTGTTGCTGGCCGCCGCGCCCGCCATTCCCGCCGCCGCACAAGGTTTCCAGCAGCAGGTCGCCGGCCGCTGGCAATGCCAGGGCGGCGTCCGCGATCCCCAGGGCAAGAAGATCACGGTCGGCTGGAGCTACGGCGTCCTCCTCTATCCCAACGGCACCTTCCGGGGGCAGGGCTGGCAGCAGGGCGGCGTCGTCCGGTCGGGCTTCCAGGTTCAGGGCCGCTGGCAGGTGGGCCGCGGCAAGGACGGCGTGCAGATCGTCCTGCAGGGCGTCAAGGTGACGCGCAGCCCTTACGGCCCGATTACCCGCGACCGCTTTTACGCCGGCGGCAAGTTCTACAACGCGCAAAGCTTCGGCCATAATTTCCGGGGAACGGACGGCCAGTTCTACGCACTGATGTGCCGCAAGGCCGGGTAGGTTTTCCGGCTGGCTGAGACGGGCGGCGGTTATTCGGCCGCCGCCGCGAAGCTTTCCCGCCGCCGTGCCATCTTCACGACCAGGTTGTCGGCAATGCCCGGCCGGCTCCATGGGCAGACCGCGAGGCAGATGCCGCAGGTCTTGTAGTCGATGAAGAAGGGCAGGCATTTGTCGAAATCGACATACCACTTGGTCGCGCCGTTCACGACCTGCTTCTCGGGCGCGATGGCGCCAGGCGGACAGGCGGTCGTACAGACCTGGCAGCTCTGACAGAAATCGTCGCCGCCGAAGACGTCCTTTTCGTCGGCCGCCAGCGGCAGGTCGGTCAGCACCATCGACAGGCGGAAATTCGAGCCGAAGCGGCGGTGGATCATCGACCCGTGCTTGCCCAGCTCGCCCAGCCCGGCCTCGATTGCCGGCGGGATCATCAGGACGTCCTCCGTGTTCGGGCCCATCTTCGCCTCGGCGAAATGTCCCTGTTCCCGGATCCAGTTGGCCACCAGCTTCGATGTCATGCCGGCCCGGGCATATTGTTTCATGACCTCGATATAGGCGGTCTCGTCGGGCGCCGTGTCGAGGTCGTCATACGCATGGGTGAAGGCCAGGACGATGGCCCATTTGCCCTTGGGCACCGGCCTGTCGTTATAGACCCATTCCGGCTTGAAGACCGTGATGCCGACATCCTCTGCGCCCAGTTCCAGGGCCTTCGCCTTGATGACCTCGACCCACTCGGCCGCGGATTTCTCGACCGGCGTCTCGGCGATCTCGCTGTAGGGCAGGTTCTGGTTCTTTTCGCGCAGCTTCCGCGCCGCCGCGATCCGCTCGTTGTCGATGTCGCGCTTGTAGAAATAGTGCAGCGCATCGATATGGGCGATCGACCCGTCCGGCCGCCAGAAGACGGGGCGGGGCTGGTGCCAATCGGCATCGCCAAGGCCGTTCACCTCGTTGCCGCTGATGTCCGGCCACAGGGCCAGGAGTTCGGGGTTCGGCGTGTAGTCAACCTGGCGCGGGCGCTTTTTCTCGGCTGCGGGCACGTGGCGGTCTCCCTCTTATTGGTTTGACGGCGCGTGAAAACGTAGCTCCAATCATCGTAGCAAAGCGTCCGTGCAACGCCACATGTAATTCGAACGCGGATTCGACCCATGTCGCCACAAGGTACGACAGCCGGGATGCCGGAGAAACCCGCGACGGGCCGCTGCACCTGCGGTGCCGTGCGGTACCGCCTGACGCGTCCGCCGCTGTTCGTCCATTGCTGCCATTGCCGCTGGTGCCAGCGGGAAACAGGCTCCGCCTTCGCGATCAACGCACTGATCGAAACCGCCAATGTCGCGATCGAGGCGGGCGCACCGGAAACCGTCGACACCCCGTCGAACAGCGGGGCCGGGCAACAGATCGTGCGCTGTCCCGACTGTCTCGTCGCTCTCTGGAGCCACTATGGCGCGGCGAAGGAGAAGGTCGCCTTCGTCCGCGTCGGTACCCTGGACGACCCGGACCGGTTCCCGCCCGACATCCATATCTTCACCCGGTCGAAGCAGCCCTGGGTGACCCTCGACGACGGCAGACCCGTCGTGCCGGAATATTACCGGCGTTCCGAGCACTGGCCGGACGAAAGCGTCGACCGCTACAAGGCGGTGGTGGGCTGAGGGGCTCCCCGCACAGGCCCTTAGCAGTGCTAGGTCGGCTTTATTTGATATTTTACTGGAATTTTACGAATCGGGGAAAGGATGACCCGTGCCTACGCGTTGGGCTTATCCAAGGGTTCCAGAATGTCGGGGGCTTGGATAGTTGGCACCCGGCCGTGGTCTCCCCAAGGATCGCGTCGCCGGGTGCCGCCATCGCGCTGACCCAGGCCCAGCGCGTGATTGCAGGACGGCGGCCGCTGCCCCACAATCGGGGGCGATGATTTTTCCCGCCCCGCTCGACGTGCCGGCTCCGGCGCCCGCACACCCAGAATGAAATGCCTGTTCGTCTCGGACCTGCATTACGCGCTCAGGCAATATGATTGGCTGTGCGGTGTCGCAGGCGATTACGACGTCGTCATCGTCGGCGGCGATCATCTGGACATTTCGGGCCATGTCGACGGCCCGGCGCAGGTCGTCGTCATCCTCAAATACCTGCGGCGCCTGAAGGACAGCGCGCAGCTCGTCACCTGTTCAGGCAACCACGATCTCGACGGACGCAATCGGGCCGGCGAGAAGACGGCCCGCTGGATGGAGCGGGTCCGTGCCATGGGCATTCCGACGGACGGCGACAGCCTTCGCGTGGGCGGCACCCATTTCACCATCTGCCCCTGGTGGGATGGGCCGGTGTCGCGGCAGGCGGTGGAGGACCAATTCGCGCGCGACGCCTTGGCCGAGAATGAGCGCTGGATCTGGGTCTACCATTCGCCGCCGGCGGGCTCGCCCACCAGCCGGACCAGCACGCACGACTTTGGCGACGAGGACCTTGCCGGCTGGATCGGCACGTACCGCCCCGACATGGTGCTGACGGGCCATATCCATAATGCGCCCTTCGACGAGGCCGGTTCCTGGGTCGATCGGATCGGGGACAGCTGGGTCTTCAATGTCGGACGGCAGATCGGCCCGACGCCGACCCATATTGCCTTTGACACGGAGGCGGGGGAAGCGTCGTGGTTCTCCCTCGCCGGCAACTGGATCGTCCGGCTGGACGGTGCGGAAAGCGGCGAGGTGCGGCGTCTGACGGGGGTTCCCGACTGGCTCCCCGCCCCGGCCTGAGGCGACGAGGCTCCCGCCGGTTGGGGCTTCACACTTTGACGTTGGCGTCCTGATCGGCGTTCCGACCGGTTTCCCGGTCGGTGTCCCAGTCGCCTTCCCGGTCGGAGCCCGCTTCGAAATCCGCAAACTGCTGGTTTGCCAGCACTTCCAGGACCTCATCGACCATGCCGAGATGATTCGAATGGTCCTCGAACTGCGTCTTCAGATCGACCAGATAGGAGGTCATGCCGTGCAGGCGCTGGGCGAGCATCTTCGAGATGAAGTGATTGATCTCGCTGCGCATGTTCAGGAACCCGTCCGCACCTTCGACCTCATAGGCCTCGGCGTCGGTCAGCGCCTTGACGGTCGCCATGTGCGGCAGGCCCAGCAGGACCGACATCTCGCCGAAGATCGCTCCCGGCTCGTCGACGGTGTTGATCTGGTAGGCCCCTTTCAGGATCTCGAAGCTGCCGGCGGTGACGATGAAAAGGCGGCCCGACGTGCCGCCTTCCTGCAACAGGACGTCCCCGGCGGCAAAGCGCCGCTTCGGCAGGCCGTCGCAATAATCGAGGATCGTCTCCATGGCGCGCCATATTTCCCTTGGAAGCCAACACCATAGCTAGTGCACCGCACAAAACAAGGGGCGGCGGCCGGCGTCGCTACGGGCCGCGAAGCGCATAAGGGGGCCCCGACAACCTGTTCGTCACATCCCGATCCCCCGCACCAGCTTCATCAGGAGCCCTTCCAGCACCCGCCTCTCTTCCGCACTCAGCGTGGCGAGGATGAGGTCTTCGCGGGACCGGAAGATCGGCACGATACGCTCGTGCAGGGCGCGGCCCGCCGGCGTGATGCGCAAAAGTGCCTGACGGCCGTCGGTCGGGTGGGGGGAGCGGGTGAGGTGGCCCTCCCCGAGCATCCGATGAACCGCGCGCGAAATGGAGTTGCGCGGCCGTCCTGTCATGTCGGCGACGTCCTGGGCAGTCAAGTCGTCCAGGTGGGACAGGCAGAAGAGCAGGAGATACTCGCCCCGGCTCAGCCCGAAGTCCCGCTTGATGCGGTCGTAGGCCGGCAGAACCAGACGGTTGGCGAGATAGGAGATGCGGAAGGTGTCGCGAATCTCGTTGCGCTCGAAGATCGCGGCCGTGGCGGCCGCCGGCCCCGCCCCTCGCGGGCCATAGTCCTGCATGTCGGCCGGATCGCTCCCGGTCCGCGTCCGCACGCCGGTCTTCTTCGATGTCTTGTTCATTCGCACTCCGTTCCGGCGGGGCCCATTCCGAACGGGCCCATTCCCATCACCGTGCAGCATTGACAGATTGTTCCAAATGGAACAAGTTTTGTTTCCGGAACCGGGACGCCGCCGACGCCGCCGCGGCGTCGGTCCCGGCCGGTTGCCGGATCCCTGGGCAAGGAACTGACCATGACGGACCCCCGCAAGAAGCTCACCCTCCCCGACCTCGCCGCGAAGAAGGCGGCGGGCGAGCGGCTGGTGATGGTCGCCGTCGGCGAGGTGCTGACCGCCGCCTGGGCGGAGCGGGCGGGGGTCGACATCGTCGGCATCGGCGACAGCCTGGGCATGACCCTCTACGGCCACGAGAACACCCTGGCCATGACCGTCGACCAGATGATCGAGCATACGCGGGCCGTGCGGCGGGGCGCGCCGAACACCCTCGCGCTCACCTCGATGCCCTATGGCTCCTACGCCACGAAAGACGACGCGGTCCGGAACGCCGTGCGCATGATGAAGGAAAGCGGCGCCGACGCCCTGAAGATGCAGGGCGGGCGGGAGCGGTTCGAGATCATCAAGGCG
>CAYGKX010000018.1:0-19062 GCA_964350225.1 uncultured Rhodospirillaceae bacterium
TTCGCCTCCTGGTGCAGGCGCCCGCGTACACGGCGGGTCAGCCGGCGCAGGATCTCGTCGAAGAACTCGTTGAAGCTCGACAGCGGATCCTTCGCCTGACTGCCCTTTTCGAACGGGAAGGTCATGCCCAGGACGTGGGACCGCTCCTCCGCGTCGAGATCGTCGAAGAAATCCGAGAAGCCGGCCACGAGGTCGCACTTGGAAAAGACCACATAGACCGGAAGCCGCATCCGGAAGCTGTTGATCAGTTCCTCAATCCGGCGCCGGATCGCGTCGACATGGACGAGCCGTTCCTCCGCGCTTTGCGTCAGGATGTCGGCGAGGCTGATGGTGACGATGACGCCATTGATCGGCCGGCGCGGCCGGAAATGCTTCAGGAGGTCGAGGAACGACCGCCAGGCCGTCCGGTCCACCTCCAGGCTGACCTCCTGGGTCGTATAGCGGCCGGCGGTGTCGATCAGCACCGCCTCGTCCGTGAACCACCAGTCGCAGTTCCGCGTGCCGCCGATGCCCTCGACCGAGTCCGTGCCGAGCTGTTCTGCGAGCGGGAAGTTCAGACCGGAATTGCGCAGGATCGTCGTCTTGCCGGACCCCGGCGGGCCGATGATGATGTACCAGGGAAGCTCGTAGACATACCGCCGCCGGCCGCGCCGCCCGCGCACGGCATTCTCCCGCAGCACCTTCATCGCCTCTTCGAAGCGCTCGCGCAGGATCGCCGCCTCGCTCTCGGACTGGATGTCCGTCAGCGACGTGACCTCCTCGGCCTCGACGATCTGCTGCACCATCTTCTTGTTGGCGCGGCGGATGCGCAGCCAGACGAGAAACTGGAGGAAGAACCAGATCAGGAAGAGGACCGCGATGATCGCGATGCGGACCCATTCCGGCGCCAGCGGCTTGTCCCCGCCGATCTGGAGCAGCGGGCCGAGGAACCAGATCAGCAGGGAGATGAGGACCAGACCGTAGAAGGTCATCATCCGTTTGCTGAAGAGGAACTTGAAGACGGCTTTCATGCGTTGCTGCCCGGGTTCCGGCTAAAGTTTCTCGAGTGAGGTCCGCAAGGGATCGATCAGCTTCAGAATCTCGATTTCGAAAATGGCATAGATGCCGACGAGGATGCAGGCGGCGAGGACGAGGATCACCCAGAGCGGCATGCGTTCCCGCCAGCTACGCTTGCTCTCCACCGTGCCCGCGCCGACGGACAGCCCCTGGTCCCGCTCGCTGCGTTCGTTCCGGATGATTCTCTGCAGGTCGCTGCGGATCTGCTCGAGTTCATACTGGCCCTGCCGGATGACCCGGTAGCGGCCCTCGAACCCGACGCCGATGCAGGTATCGATGAACTCCAGGAGGTCGATGTAGCGCGCCGGCTGCTGCTTGATGCGGTCGAGGATGACGAAGACCTTCTCGCCGCCCCAGGTTTCGTTGTGGAAGATGTTCAGAAGGCTCTGCTGCGCCCATGCGCTTTCCCCGCCCCAGGGCGTCGACAGGACGCATTCGTCGACGAGGGAACAAACGACATAACGGGCGGCCACGACATCCTCCGCCTTCGCCCCCCTATCGAGCGCCTTCTCCTCGAACTTCTTCACCTCCTCGATGGCGTAGGTCTGAAGCTCCGCGGCGGCGCCCTGCTGTACCGTCGTCCGGACATTCACGGCAAAGGTGATCAGCGGTACCGCCGCCGACAGGAGCGGGTTCTCGATCACCGTCGCCGCGTTGGCGAGCCGGTCGAGCGCATCCGGCTCGATGCCGCCGCCAAAACCGGTCTGTGTCGATGCCGCACGGGGTGGTGGCGGCGGCGGCGGGGTCGCGGTCGAGTATTGCGGCGTCGGGGCGTTCCGCATGACCGGGGAACGCGCGTAATCGTCCGAAACCCGTGCCAGGGTCACGCGGGTCTGGTTCCCTCCGGTTACCGGACCCGTCTGCGTCGGCGGGGCGCGGACAATGGTCGGTTCTTCGTCGTCCTGTGCGGGGGGCGGCGGGGCCATCACCCGCTATCCCTGATGGCCCAGAATTCCAGCTTCAACCCGGGGAAGGCGCCGGAAACATGGAAGGCGAAGGCCGCCGAGCTGTCCAGCTTCGGCCAGATGTCGTTGTCCTTGACCAGCTCGAAATAGGTGTAGCCGGAACGGTAGGGCAAGGCGCGCGGTACGACCGACATCGGCTGGATCTGGATGCCGGGCAGCTGGTAATTGACGAATTCCCGAATATCCTCGACCGGCCCGACCTTGATGTTCGCCGGCAGGCTTTGCCGCACCTGTTCGGGCGCCAGGTCCGCCGCCGCCGCGATAACGAAGGAGGCCTCCCGCGTCAGGCTCCGGTCCGAGATGGGCGACACGCGGATCCCGTAGGCCCGTTCCTCCAACGGCAGCGGCACCGCCGCGCGCTCGGTGACGATGCTGAGCCCTTCCCGGATCCGCATGATGAGCGGGGCAAAGCTCGATTCCAGATCGTCCTGGACATAGGCCGGCGCCGCATCCGGGCGGCGGCGGCCGCTGCGGAAGGTGGCGAGTTCCGCAGCGAGCTGCAGGCAGGCCAGGAAAAGGGCGTGGGGGTGCAGGCCCGTTTGCGCCGCCAGATGCGCGAACCACTGGTCGTAGCGGTTGACGAACTGCAGCATCACGAAATCCAGGACGTCCGACAGCGCATTCTGCTGACCGACCCCGCCGACACGCTCCGACAAGGTGTCGCCGCGATTGCGCAGCATGCCGCCGATTTCGTTCATCAGGTCGACGAAGACCGGTGCCGCGCTGCAATCCAGCATCGGCGGCATGTAACTGGTAGACAGGGTGATGACGCCGTTTGCGTTGACCTCGCGGATCCGGCAGATCGGCAGGGTCACATATTCGGCGAGGTCCTCGTCCTCCAGCGCCAGCCGGGCGTTCAGCTGCCCGATGCGGATCGCAACCGGGGCGTTGTCCCGGTCCGTGATGTCCGGCGTGTCGACGTCGCGCGCGACGAAGCGCGCCGCCAGCCCGTCGGTCGACGCCTCGGTCACGACCTCCTGGTCGCCCTTGCGCCGGATCGGGATGGCCAGCATGACCCGCTTGCCCGCCGCGCTGTCGCTGACGTTGCACGGCGCCGGCTTGGAGTCGTTATCCGGCATGTCGATGACCGTGCCGTCGCGCATGACGGCGCGGCATTCGGTCAACGCGATCCGGCCCTGCCCCAAGAGGTCACGGTCGATCGACAGGGCGCTGAAGCCCCAGCCGTAGGGCTGTAGCGGTTGCGCCCGGTGATCGACCAGATAGTCGATATACCGGTCGAACTGCTGCAAATGCTGTGGGTGCATGAACATGCCTTCGAACCACAGCGGTTTGCCATTCCAGGACATGGCCGTCCTTCTGTTGTCGTTATCCCGTCGGCGACTGCCGCTCCCGCCGTCCGGCGCCTATCGGGGGTCGATGCCCCCGCGACGCATATCGGACAAGGGAATTTCGGAGAACTGCCTTAACAGCCAGTTATTGCTGACCCGCTTCACGCTGATTGTGTTCTGGCTGACCACGATCTGGATGCGGTTGGTACCACCCTTGTTGGCTTTCACGATAGCGCGCCAGGTGGAACTGTTGATTTCGCGGAAGGCCGCGACGACGCCGATATAGGCCGCATTCTTGTCGATCGAATCGACCTTCGTGATGGTGCCGCCGGGCTGGACCTCGTATTCGCGGCGCGTCAGAAGATCGCCGCCGAGCACCTGTTTTTCCTTGTCCCACAAAGTGAAGAAATCGGCCCCGTTGAACAGATCCTCGCTTTTCAGCGCATAGATACGGACGACGACCGGCGCCGGCTGGCCGCGCGAATTCGGATTGAGATCCTTGGACGCAACGACGTCCACCCTCATCGTCACTTCCGTCTTGGTCTTGCCGCAGGCGGAAAGCCCGAGAAGCGCCAGTCCGACCGCGGCCGTCGTCATCGCCCTGAGGGCGCCGCGCGCCGCCGGGCGGCGCCGAATTCCCGCCGTCACTGCCGTCGCCCTGCTCATGACCCCCTCCGTCGCTGCCTGATCAGCACCATTTGCTCCGCATAAGCACGGGAAAAAGCGTCGCCGAAGACTGACCTGAACCTGTCTTCGGCAGAGTCTGCAATTTCATTATACAATTCTGTTAGCGCCTCCCCATACTTACTTTTGACGTTTCTCCCAATATTGGAACTCTCAAGCTTTCGTTCGACCGCAGCGGGACTGAACTGGTCGAGCATGGAGCGCAACGCCTCGCGCATGCCGGCCAGGGTGGCCAGCTCATGCGCCTTGATGTCGTCAAATGCCTCGCGCACCGAATCCGACAGGGGAAGGAAGGCCTGGTCGTGCTCGACCAGCATCTTGCTGAGGGCCGTGTCGCCATCGGCCAGGAACTTGAGGGCGTTATTCCGGGTCGGCTGCAGCTGGGTCTGATGGATGCGGAACTCGTCCTTGACCATCCGGCGCGCATTGAGGATCTGGACGATGCTGTCCGCCATGTCGCGAAGCGCGGCGCCCGCCTCGCTCAGCCGCTCCATCATGTCGGACGAGGACAGGTTCGTCGGATCGAGCCCGACCGCCTGCCAGAAGAGCGCGACCGCAGGGTCCATCCCACTGCCGCTGCGGCCCGTCTGGGTCGCCTGCCCATGGGGCTGGTCCGGCGCCGGGGCGGCCGGCTCGCCGGACCGCGAGGAGCGGACGGGCCAGCGCGGCACGGATGTCGCGGAGCCGCCCGACGGCGTCGACGTCGCACCCGGCAACGGCATCGTCTGGGTCGCCGGCGACTGCCCCGGTGTGACGGGGGGCGGCGTCCCTTCGAACTCTGGGATGTAGGGAGGCGGCACCTGGGTCTCGGACGACACAGGCGCGGTTTGCTGTACGCTCACCTGATGGCCGCCCGCCGGCGTGGCGGAAACGGACGGGTTGGGCGTGGCGGGCGGTGGCGTCTGGTTCCCGCCCCCGGCCGTCGGCGATGCAGAGGAGGCCGACCCCCGGTTGAAAACGGGCGAGGCGGCAAATGGCGAGGCTGCGACGGGGATGTTGTCGGTGCCCTGGTCGTTCCCGGAATCCCACCGCTGCGGGCGCATCGACGGCCGTTCGGACCCGCCGGACACCGCCGGCTGGCTGGCCGGCGGCGACATTATAGGGCTTGGCGCAAAGGCGGGCGGCGAGGGCGTGGCGGCCGGCGGCGGGACGGCGCCCTGGCCGCCGCGGGAGCCGAAGCCGAAGCCGCCCGCCGGCGTGGTCGCCTGGCCGGCAGACAGGTTTCCGCCCGACTGCCCCCCCGATTGGCCGCCCGACTGACTGCCCGACTGACTGCCCGACTGGCCTCCCGACTGGCCACCTCCCTGGACACCGGCCGTCGCGCCGCGTTGCGCATAGACGGGACCGCCCCCGATAGCGGTCTTCGGGTCCCAGTCGTCGGGAATGATCTGGTTCGACGACGGCGGCGGCGGCGGAGGCGCCCCGACCGAAAGCGCTGCGAGCGGATCGCTCGACATGGAATTCTGGTCCAGCACGGTCCGGCCGACCGGCCGCAGGTTCGCAGCCGTCTTCGCCTGAACCGGGCCGCTGTCGATGCTGGCGGCGATCTGGAAATCGCCGATCATGATCTGGTCGCCACTGCGCAGCGGGTGTTCGTTGTCGCGGCCGAGCGGCGTCATCGCGCCATTGACGAAGCAGCCGTTCGTGCTGATGTCGATCAGGTAGAAACTGTTGTTCCGGTATTCGATCCGGGCGTGCTGGGACGACAGGAAGCGGTCCGGATCGGTGATGACCCAGGTCGCAGACTTGCCGCGGCCGATGGTGCCGCCCTCCTGCCCGAACGTATGGGCGGCGTTGGAGCCGAGTTGGCCGCTCTGCTGGCTGACGACGCGGAGTGTCAGACGCACGGTTCGCCTTCCCAGTCTGCCGAAGCTGTCGTCATTGCGAACCCGGAGTTGGTGTCGAGCGTCGTCCACGCCTCCCGCAGGGCCCGCCGACGCGACGGTGCACCTTCGGCTCCCTCGACGGCCCGTTCGACGGGTCCGTGCCGAAAGGCTTGGATTCCCTCGGAGTCTACGAAATATCCCGCCGAACTGTCTAGGCTGCCCACTGGCCGAACAGCCGCCTTGAGGTTTGGCCTCATTCCGTCGTCTCCGGCCAGGCGACAACGGTCAGATCGAGGGGCAACTGGCGGATGTGCCGGCTCGGCGGTGCCTGCGGAACGAATGACATCGACGTGCCCTTTGCCGCGGCCCTGTCGAAGTCGTCGGTGCCGGCCGGGTTGCGTCCGACGATCGCGAAGCGTTCGAAGACATAGGGGATGCCGTTGGACGCGAGCGGCGACGGACCGTCCATAACGTGGAGGTGCAGATGCGGCTCCGACGTATTGCCGGAGTTGCCGACCTGGCCGATCACCTGGCCCTTGCGGACACGGCTGCGCGCCGTCACCCGGACGCTGCCGGGCTTGAGATGGGCATAGAGCACATACATTCCGTTGCCGATGTCGAGAACGATATGGTTGCCGTCGGCCTCCTCGATTGAGAGCCCCTTGGGCAAGGCGCCGGGCACCTGATCCGGCAGACCGTCGAGCCGAGCGACGACGACACCGTCGGCGACCGCCAAAACTTCCTTGCCATAGATGTGATAGCTGCGGACATCCTTGGGATTCCCGACGAAGAGCCGGGCCTTCGCGTCCATCTGCTCCCAGTCAATGGCGTAGCGCTGGGACAGGTGAAAGGCTCCATTTACGGACAGAAGCGCCCGGACATGACGGATCGTGTCGCAGCAACTGTCGGCGGCGACGTAATTGGTGCCGCGCAGGGGCGCGCCCAGAACCGCCGGCGGCGCCTTGGAAATTCGGGTTTCCGCCCCGGTCACGTCCACGCCATCCGGCCGCGGCTTGAAAGCCACGCGGAGCTTGTGCGTAACGCGCGCAGGCACCTTCGCGGCATCGGGAAAGGAAAGATGGACGAATAGCACGCCGAATTGAGCCGGGCCCAGGCGATCGCCCATATGGCCGCGGCTCGCGCCCCGGGCGAGACGTCCGGCGACCGCCTTCCGATCCAGCCGCCCGACAAGGCGGCGATCCTTGGCCGACAGGACGTCGACGCCGACGATATCGACATCCAGCGGCGTGGCATTCTCGATCTTCAGTTCATAGACGACATGGGCACGGCCATCTGACCCGGGGAGGATCCTGGGCACGCTCATCACGGCAAGCGTGACCGGCGTCAGCGCGACGCCAGGCTTCGCCCCCTGGGCGACGGCGTCGGAGGATACGCCCCACATTGCGGCAAGGACGAAACAGAGCGCCCGCCCGGATTTCCAAAGGTCCGTTGAAAAATGCCGGCGCATCATGCCGATTGAAGCCTCCTCAGGGGCGCGCCGGAGCGCAAATGTCGCTCGATCCGTTCCAGGGACACGCCCCGCGTCTCCGGCACCAGGAACAGGGCGAACAGGATGCCAATGCCGCACATCGCCGCGAAGAAACCGAATGTCCCCGGCACACCGATAGCGGCCAAGAGTTCCGGAAACGTGAAAACGACGAGAAAATTGAATCCCCAATTGGTGACCGAAGCCAGCGCCATGCCGTGGCCACGGACATCGAGGGGGAAGATTTCCGACATGAGGACATAGGGAAGCGGGCCGAGACTGACGGCGAAAGCGGCAATGAAGACGCCAACCGCGACGAAGGTGACAAAATCGTCGCCGCCCCCCGGTGCGACGGTGATGGAGATGGCCGCGAGGCTTACCGCCGTCCCGACGAAGCCGATCAGAAGCAGGGGTCGGCGACCGATCCGTTCGACCAGCCACATGCCGACCACCGTCATGCCGACATTGATGGCGCCGATGCCGATCGTCGCCAGAAGCTGGATCGAGTGTCCCTCGAAGCCGCTCCCGCGGAAACTTTGCCGCGCGTAGTAGATCACCGCATTGATGCCGGAGAGCTGCTGCAGGAAGAAGAGGCCCATCGCAACGACAAGGGCGGGGCGCATGAGAGGACGGAACAGGTCCCCGAGGCTCCCTGCCTCGTTTTCACTGTCTATCGCCTCGCGCATCTGGTCGAGAGCTTCGGCCACATCCGGATCGTCCTCGGAC
This sequence comes from uncultured Rhodospirillaceae bacterium, assembly GCA_964350225.1. GTDB lineage: Bacteria > Pseudomonadota > Alphaproteobacteria > Bin65 > Bin65 > CAYGKX01. The sequence continues at coordinate 8,033 of CAYGKX010000018.1, forward strand.
CGGCCGTTCAGCTTCGCGAGGTTGCGGCGCGCGGTCTCCCACTCGCCGCGCAGCGCGAACCAGCGCGGGCTTTCGGGCAGGCGCAGGAGGCCGAGATACAGGACGACGGCGGGGATCCCGCCGGCGGCGAACATCAGGCGCCAGTCCTGGGTTTCCGAGAAGGCCAGCCCGGTCATGTAGGACACGAGAATGCCAACCGTAACCGCCAGCTGGAAGGCGGAGACGAAGCGCCCGCGCAGCCGGCGCGGCGCCGTCTCGGCGATGTAGAGCGGCGCGGCCATCGAGGCGACGCCCACCGCGAACCCGAGGATGAGACGCGCGATCACCAGAACCCAGATCGACGGGGCGAGCCCCGCGAGGATGCTGCCGGCAAAAAAGAAGAAGGCCACGGACAGCAGTACGCGCCGGCGGCCGTAGGCGCGGGTCGCCCGGCCGCTGATGGCCGCGCCGAAGATAGCGCCCAGCGGCACCGCTGCCGTCATGAAGCCTTCGGAAAGCGGGGTGATGTGGAATTCCGCCTTCAGCGCCGAGTGAGCGCCCGCGATGATTCCCTCGTCGAAGCCGAACAGAAAGCCGGATATCGCAGCGACGGCGGCGACCAGATAATGCATCGCGTTTCCCCCAAGTCTTACGCGTGCTGCCATGTCCTCATCGACATCGGCGAGGCGAAAATAGCCCTGCCAAGGGACAATTCAAATAATGAAGAATTTCTTAACCAATGTAGCACAGAACTGTTCGAAAAGTTGGACGCCCTGCTTTCATCATCTGCTAGAAAAAGGCTCGGCATTTTGGGGAGTGACGACGCATGACCGGACGCGGGGACAACATCGAACGTCTGGCGATCGAAGGGGGCACACCCGTCCGGACCACCCCCCTGCCCTGGGAACTGCCCGGCGCGCACTGGATCGGCGCGGAAGAGCGGGAACTGGTACTGAGCGTCGTCGAAGCCAAGAGCCCTTTCCGCTATTACGGGCCCGATCCGCAACATTGCGTCGACCGCCTCGAGGCTGCCTGGCGCGAGAAATTTGGCCATCCGCACGCCCTGGCCGTCAATTGCGGCACCGCCGCCCTGCATATCGTCCTGGGCGCGATGGAGGTCGGACCGGGCGACGAAGTGCTGGTTCCGGGCTACCTCTGGGTCAGTTGTGTGGGTGCGGTCGTCCGGCTCGGCGCCATTCCGCGACTGGTCGACATCGACGACACCTTCTGCATGGACCCGGCCGACATCCGGGCCAAGATCAACGATCGGACCCGGGCCATCCTCTGCGTCAACATGTCGGGCGCCCCGGGCCGCATCGCGGAGATCGCCGCGATCGCACAGGAGAAGGGCCTCTACCTTCTGGAAGACTGTGCCCAGGCGATCGGCGCTTCCCAGAACGGCAAGCCCGCCGGAACGTTCGGCGACGCCGCCATCTTCAGCTTCCAGCTGAACAAGAACATGACCAGTGGCGACGGCGGCATGATCGACTGCAAGGACGACCATCTCTTCCAACGCTGCTACGCCATCCACGACCTCGGCTATGCCCGGAAGGACGGGCGGCTGGACACCTCGGACCCGCGCTATCAGCTTTGGGGCGTCGGTGCCCGGATGTCGGAGCTGCAGGGCGCCATGGCGCTCGCCCAGCTCGGAAAGCTCGACCGGATCACGGGTGCCATGCGCGAGGCCAAGTGGCGCATCCGCGATGCGCTCTCCGACATCGACGGCCTGGGTTTCCGGAACATCGTCGACCCGGCCGGCGACAGCGGCCCCTTCCTCATCACCACATACCCGGACGCGGAGACCTGCAAGCGGTTCGTCGAGGCCCTGCGCGCCGAGGGCATCCAGGGGCCCGAGGGCAGCCTCGCCTGCCTGACGATGGCCGAGTGGGGTCTCCACTGGTATTTCAACAACGCGAGCCTGGTCGAGAAGCGGTCGCTGTCGACGGACGGCTTCCCCTGGACCCATCCGGCCAACGCCTTTGCAAGAGACATCGATTACCGGCGCGGACTTCTGCCGCGCTGCGACGAGATGAGCGAGCGGGCGGCCCTGCTGACCGTTGCGTCGTGCCTGACCGACGAGGACGTCGGGGACATCATCGCGGCCTTCCGCAAGGTGGCCCGGGTCGTCCTCTGAGAGACACGGCCGCACTCAATCGTCGCATTCGTTCATAATCGTGCTGGGGGAAAGCGCCGCATGACTATCCTGTCGTCCATTCTCGAGAGCGACCTGGAAAGCGTCGCCGCCGGATCCGAAGACATCGACTGCCTGATCGTCGGCAGCGGCACCTCCGGCGTAACGACGGCGCTGGAACTCGCCAAGCGCGGGCTCAGGGTCGTCATCCTGGAGGCGGGGCCCTTTGTCCTGCCCCAGCATGTCGGCACCTCCCCTTTCCGCAGCCGGGAAGAGATCGTCCCGTCGATCCACGAACTCGTCCGCTACGGCACGGCCTGGCACGACAGCGAGACAGCGGCGGCGGCGACCGCCCCCCTGCCCGACAACAACAACGCCTGGTCGCTCGTCGGCGGCCGCACCGTTTTCTGGGGCGGCTGCACACCCCGCTTCATCGAGAGCGATTTCGACGACTGGCCCTTCGACCTGGCCGAACTCGCGCCCTATTACGAACGGGCCGAGACGCTCATGCATGTCTCCGGCAGCACCGGCGCGGACCGTCCGCCCTTCTTCGACAGCCCGGCCCAGGACCGGCTTCTCAAGACCCTCAACGACGGCGGCGTCGAGACCCGGCCGGTCCCGCTCTGCGTCGACACCGAGCCTGTGCGCAACGGACATATCTCACGCGGTTTCGACAGTTCGATCGCCCGGCTGCTCAGGAGCGGGCGGCTCGTCCCCTTCGGCTCCGGCCCCGGCGTTTCGCTGGTGGCGGAGGCAGCGGTGACCGGCCTGCACCAGGCCGGTGACCGCATCGACGCCGTGACGGTACTCGACCGCCGGCGCGACCGGACGGTCACGCTCCGACCCCGCCATATCTGCCTGTGTGGCGGCGCGGTCCAGTCCGCCCGTCTCGCCCTCGCCTCCGGGCTCGATACGGGCAGCGATGCGGTCGGCCGCTACCTGAACGACCATCTGTTCGTCCAGGGCGTGTTGAAACTCGACAATCCGCTGGAAAGCGCGTCGGCCTATCTGATGGTCGAGAGTACGGCGGACCGGCATTTCCAGATCCAGCTTCAGGGCGCCTTCCCGGAAACCTGGTATTCGCCCTACCATGCGACCGTCTGGCTCGATACCGATCCGTCGGGCCTCTATTTCCTCTTCTACTGCTTCGGCGTCGGCACGGTCGAGGCGAACAACCGGATCGAGTTGCACGGCCAGGCGAACCCGACCTCCGGCGGGATGCGCGACTATCGCGTGATCTACGACCGCTCCGACGCCGACGTCGCGCTTCTCCAGGAAATGCAGGACTTCATGCCAAAGGTCGCCTCGCTGATGGGCGCCAAGGTCGACAAGATGCAGGTCAACCCGCCCGGCGCCGCGCTGCACGAGGTGGGGGGACTGCGCATGGGGCGGGAGCCCGGCGACGGGGTGACCGATCCCGCGGGCCGCTTCTGGAAGATCCGGAACCTGTCCGCCCACGACGCCAGCATCTGGCGCAGCCAGGGCGCGGCCAATTCCTACCTGACGATCACGGCCGTCGCCCTGCGCTGCACCGAGAGCCTGGCCTCGGATCTCGCGCCCGCCTGAGCCCATGCGCCTGTCGACGCTGCTCGCCGCGGTCGCCGCGATCTCCGGCTTCCTGATCGGCTACAACACGGCCGTGATCGCCGGCGCGCAGGAGCACATCGCCAAGGAATTCGCCCTGGGCGATTTCGTCCTCGGCGCCATCGTGACGGCGATCCTCCTGGGCGGCTTCGTCGGCGCGGTCGGCGGCGGGCCGGTCGCACGCCGCCTGGGCCAAAGGCCGACCCTGATGCTGACGGGCGCGATCTTCGCTGTCTGCGCCCTCGGCTCCGCCTTCGCCCTCGGACCCTGGGACCTGTTCGCCTGGCGCTTCGGCCTCGGCCTCGCGGTCGGCGCCGCGACCATGGTCGCCCCGCTGTATGTCGCGGAGACGGCCCCGACACGCTGGCGCGGCGCGCTCGTCTCCTCGATCCAGCTCGCCATAACCATCGGCATTCTGGCGAGCTATCTCGTCGGCTATCTCTTCGCGGAGGCCGGCGACTGGCGGACAATGTTGGGGCTCGGCGTCGCGCCGGCCCTCCTCCTCCTCGCTGGCCTGGTCTTTCTGCCGGAAAGCCCGCGCTGGCTGGTCCTGTCGGGCCGAGAAGCCGACGCCCGCAAGGCCTGGGCGCAGCTGAGCAACGAGCCCTGGCCGGAGGAGGAGCTCGCCGTCATCCGCCATGCCGGCGACGCGCCCGAGGCGCGATTCCGTGATCTGTTCGCCCGGCGCCTCCGCCCGGTGCTGATCGTCGCAGCCGGCCTTTTCCTCTTCACGAATCTCTCCGGCATCGACGCGATCCTCTATTACGCCCCGAAGATCTTCGACGAGGTCGGCCTGGGCGGCGAGGCGGGACCGATCCTCGCGACGGTCGGGCTTGGCGCGATCAACGTTCTCGCCACCGTCCTCGCCATGTGGCTGGTCGACCGCGTCGGGCGGCGGCCGCTCCTCCTTTGGGGCCTCGCCCCGATGGCCCTCTTTCTCACCGTCATGTCGACGGCGCTCCTGCTCGACAACGACGGGGAGATCGGCGATATCGCGGCCGTCGTCTGTCTTGCTCTCTATATCGTGGCCTTCGCGATCAGCCTCGGGCCGTTGCCTTATGTCCTGATGTCGGAGCTGTTCCCGGCCGCCATCCGCCCCCTTGGCATGTCGCTCGCCGCCGCCACCGCCTGGGGCATCAACGCGGTCGTGTCGCTGACCTTCCTGCCGCTCATCGGCTGGATCGCGGTGTCCGGCGCCTTTTACCTGTTCGCCGCGATCTGCGCGGTTGCCTTCGTCTTCGTCCTTCTTCTGGTACCGGAGACCAAGGGCCGGTCCCTGGAACAGATCGAACGAAACCTTCTGGCGGGTCGCCGGACCCGGGACCTCGGCGACGGCTGACCCTTCCGCCCGGCACCGGGCGCCGGACCGGTTTCCGCCCATGGGACTTGCGCCGGAAGACTGGATGGTGAAACTGCGGGCCCGTTTCACCACCCTCCCACCGCCGAGGATTCCATGAAGGTAGTCGTCACCGGCGCAGCCGGTTTCATCGGCCGCAAGCTCGCCCTCGAACTGCTCGACCGAGGGGAACTCGCGGGTCGGTCCGGAACCGCGGAGAAGATCGACCAGCTGGTGCTGATAGACGTCGTACCGGCGCCCGCCATCGACGACCGTCGCGTGACCTCGGTCGTCGGCGAAGTGGGCGACCCCGCCGTGCTGGAGAAGGTGGTCGGCCGCGACGCCGGCACGATCTTCCATCTCGCCAGCGTGGTCAGCGCAGGGGCGGAGGCCAACTTCGAGCTGGGCTACCGGGTCAACCTCGACGGCACCCGCGCCCTCCTGGACCAGTGCCGGTCCGCCCCGGGCACCCCGCGCCTCGTCTTCACCTCGTCGATCGCGGTCTATGGCGGCACGCTGCCGGAGGTGATCGACGACAGCGTCATCCCCTGTCCGCAGCTGTCCTACGGGGCGCAGAAGCTGATCGGCGAGACCCTCGTCGCAGACTACACCCGCAAGGGATATCTCGACGGCCGGTCGCTCCGCCTGCCGACAGTGATGGTCCGGACCGGCCGGCCGAACCTCGCCGCCTCGACCTGGGCGAGCTCGATCATCCGAGAGCCGCTCGCCGGCCAGGACGTCGTCTGCCCGGTCGAGCCGCGCAGCTATATGGCCTGCCTGTCCGCCCGAAAGACGGTCGAGGCCCTGATCCACATGCACGACCTGCCGAGCGCCCGCCTGGGCGTCCAGCGGATGGTGCAGCTGCCCGGCATCCCGGTCACCGCCGGCGAGATGGTCGAGGCCGCGATGCGCCAGGCTGGCGACCGAAGGACGGGACAGGTTGTCTGGCAGCCGGACCCGAAGATCCAGGCCATCGTGGACGGCTGGCCGCGCGAGACCCGCTCCGCCCGGGCCGATGCCCTCGGCTTCCAGCCGGACGGCAGCATCGACGACATCGTCCGCGCTTTCATCGAGGACGACCTGGAGGCTCAGGTCCGGGATTTCACCTGAGCAATCGACTAAAAAATGGGCAATATCTATAGAAATCTAGAAAAACCAGATTTTCCATAAAATATATTATCCCTTGGCAACGGAAACGATGCCAGACAACAAATGAAACCTTAATCATTCCCGTGCGAGAACACTCCTGCAGCGAGTCAAAGGACTGAAAAACCGGCGAGATATATCAGCAGGATTTTGCGTTGAGCGACAAAGTCGACCATCTTTTACTTAACGATTGCTCAGACGGGCAGGATTGCAATGAGCAAGATACATATCCGACGGCCACGCCGACCGTACGGTTGCCCCAGCCTCAGGTCAGGAACTCATCGTCGATAATCCCTGGCGACGGCCTGGTTCCGGCTCGTCCCCTTAAGAAGTCGACGACGGGCAGATCGCCCTGGCTTCCCGGGCGGGTCAGGAAAGCCGCCTTCGCGACCTACCGAAACGTTGCCAACAGCATGCGCCGGATCGGCATCGAGAGAAGTGCGATCTGCAGCCGGGACATCGGCGTCGCGCCGACCGGGTCCGGCAAGGTCGCGGTCTTCGTGATCTTTGCCACCGGCAGCAAGATCCCGGGATATGTTTTCCATCATCTCGAGGCGTTGAAGCGCACCGGCTTCGATGTCGTGGTGATCTCCAACAATCGAAAGATCGGCGACAGGTCCATGGATCGCCTGTGCCGGACGGCGAGCGTCGTTCTGCGCCGCTACAACATGGGCTACGACTTCGGTGCCTATCGGGATGGCATCCTGTACGCACTGAATGAGTTCCCCGACGCGCGGGAGATCCTGCTGGTCAATGACAGCGTTTTCGGCCCGCTCACCGACCTGTCGACGTTGTTCGAGCGCGCCAGGAACCTGTCTGGGGACGTCGTCGGCCTGATCGACAGCGCGGAGATCCGCTATCACTTCCAGAGCTTCTGGCTGCTGTTCCGCGAAGGGGCCTTGAGACTGCCCGCCTTCCGGCGTTTTTGGGAACGGATGCCCTATCTGAAGGACAAGTCGGCCGTGGTGCAGGCGTTCGAGACCGGACTGGTTACGCGGTTCGAGGAAATGGGCCTGGAATGCGAGCCGATCTTCAGCAGCCTTGAACTCGTCCGCCGCTCGATCCCGTTTCTGGAGGCGAAGCAACGGGACCTTCTTCAGGATTTGACGAGCGATGGAACTTCGCTGGAGGAGATGCTCGGCTTCCAGTCCTACAGCCGCCTTCTGTTCAAGCAACACAACGAGAACCTGCTGCGGATGTGCGCCACCGGTCGCCCGCTGAACCCGACGGTGTTCCTCTGGGAACCGCTCATCGTCGAACTCGGATTTCCATTCCTGAAACGCGAAATCGTTGTCCGGAACCCGGCCAATGACCCGATCCTGTCCCGGATCGAGAAGACGGTCGCAGCGACCGGCTATCCACTCCACCTGATCGACAACTTCCTGAGCGGCGGCCGATGACCTGGACTGCTCCTCGGCGCGAAGACGCCGAGGTGAACTGCCGATATTGCGGAAATACCGGCAAGTTCCCGAACCACGCCGCCTTTGACTATCTGAACGCGACACACGAACTCTTCGCCTGTCCCGCGTGCGGCAGCCTCCACTACGACCCGATGGACCTGTCGGGCAACGATACGAGCACGATGTCCGCCGATCAGCGGGAGAACGGTCATCGCTACTACCTGGAGACGGGATACTCGCCGGACTATGTCGTCCGGGCCGCCCTCGTCGGCCTTCCGGACAGCCACCCGCTGCGGTTCGTCGACGCGGGATGCGGTGCCGGCCTCGCCCTCTATTTCGCGCGAGAGATTCTCGGTCTGCCCGCTTCAGGCTTCGAACCGACGGAATCGGGGGCCCTCGGCCGGGAGCTCTTCGATCTCGATATCCGGCCCGTCTGGCTGGACCGAAACTCCGTCGGCGAAGCGGCCGAGTTTGCCAACCAACCGTGTTTCCTCCACTTCAATTCCGTTCTCGAACATCTGGACGACCCGCGCGAGACCCTCGAGGGCCTGATCGATCTGCTGCCGGTCAAAGCCATCTCGGCGGTGGTGCCAAGCGGGCTGACCGTGAACCGGTCGACCCCGTTTATCGAGCAGGTTAGTTTCCTCGCTCCCGGAGATCACGGCCACTTCCCGACGCCGAAGGGCATGCGGCTGATGTTCAGAAATCTCGGTTTCGAGCATGTCCATGTCGGCGACTTCGGGTCGCTCATGCATGTCGCGGCATCGAGTGAACCGATCCACGCGATGTCGGACCGCGCGCTCGGCGTCGCGACCGACCACTTGCTCCTCCGCCTGTCCGGCCATCCGCACCCCTGGGTCAGCAAGGGCGCGCACGCACGTCTGGTGGTACGCCTGACGGCGCGCGGGCAGCATGCGGCCGCGGTCCCCCACATGAAGGCGATCGGCGTATCGTTCGACAAGCCCATGGACGCCGAGATGGAGCGCGCGCCGGACAATGGCCGGGACTGGAACGGCGTACCGTTCTATACCGGGGCCGTCAGCTTCTGGCTCGGCGTTGCCTGCATGATGTCGCAAGAGGCGGATCATGCAATCGAACATTTCGGTACGCTCGACCGCTTCGTCGAACGGCTGAGGATCGATTACCCGCAATATGCGCTGCAGCCCATCGTGCTGAATTGGGAGGCCAAGTTGCTGACGGCACGGATACTCCGGACCGCCGGGCGGGAGGCGGAGGCGAACGCGCTGCTGGAGAGCATTGTCGCCGCGGGCCAGGACAGCCAGAACGGTCCGTCAGGCGCCATGGTCGCGAAGGCCAGGACGGCGCTGGCGGCATAGCGGCGGCAGCCGGGCCGATCCGGCAATTGCCGGGTGGAGCCCGCGCGCCCGGCGGGCTAACCTGCCGATACCGAAATCCAGCAGCACGAAACCGTGACAGAGCCTTACCGACCGCCGATCCGGCGCCCCCTCACCGTGTCGATCCTCGCCGCCCTCACCCTGGCGCTTGCCGGGATCGACGGCGCTTCTGCCCAGTGGTACGCGCCCTATCAGCTGCGCGAGACGACCGGCAATCCGAAACTCGACCGGCTGATCGTCCGCGAGTTGCGGCAGCTCAAGCGCATCTTCCGGGTCAATCCCGGCTTTTACGTCTACAACGACCAGGGCCGGCCGAATGCCGCCGCGACCCTCCGGCGGGTCCGCCGCAACTCGGACGGAACCGTCCTCTTTGGCCGCACCCTGCTCGTCAACGAACTCTATCGCGGCCCTTACGCCAGCATCGCGGTCGCCGGCATCATGGCGCACGAATTCGCCCATATCGTACAGCTGCGCCGGGGGGCCGGCCGCAATCGCATCGTCTATCTGGAACTGCATGCGGATTGCATGGCCGGCTGGTATCTGGAGCGCAGCCGGAAGGGTCGGCTCGACATCCAGCCCTTTGCCCGCAGTCTCTACGAGAAGGGCGACTTCCATTACTGGAGCCGCAGCCACCACGGGACCCCACGTCAGCGCATCCGGGCGATGATCGCCGGCTACAAGGCGGGTGAGCTGAACCTGAACCAGACCTACAAATACTGCACGACAGTGGCGACGCGGGTGCGGGACTGAGGCATGTCGGCGACAGACATCAAACGCAAGACACGCGCCGAGGACCTGCGGCGACAGCTGGCCGACGACATCATCATGGGCCGGCTGACGCCGGGCACGCGGCTGGACGAGATCGGTATCGCCAAGCGTTTCGGTGTTTCCCGGACACCGGTGCGCGAGGCGCTCGGCCAGCTGGCCGTCATGGGACTGGCCGTCGCCCGGCCGCACCGCGGCGTGACGGTCGCCTCCATCTCGCCCGAGAAGATGGGCCAGCTGTTCGAACTGATGGCCGAGTTCGAAGGCGCCTGCGCGCCGCGGCGCGCATGACGCCGGCCGAGCGACGGCAGTTGGAGACCATTCACGAGGACAGCCGGGCGCTGATGCGGGCGGGCGACGCGGCCGGTTACGGCCAGGCCAACGATGCCTTTCACGAGGCGCTCTATGCCGGCAGCCACAACGACTACCTGATCGAGGCGACCCTCAACACCAAGCAGCGACTCTCGCCGTTCCGGACCGCCCAGTTCCGGCAGGTCGGCCGCCTGCATCGTTCCTTCGAGGAACATGGCCGGGTCGTCGAGGCCGTTCTGCGCGGCGACCAGGCCGCCGCCGAGGCGACGATCCGCGACCACGTGCTGTATGTGAACGAGGCCTTCATCACCTTCGTCGCCTCGGTCGACCCGGCGGGACACGGGCGGGAATAAGCGACGGCGCGATTGGCGCCCTACGTTCCGCCCTCGCCCTTCGACAAGCTCAGGGTGAGGGCTCGTGTTTAATGGGGAAGGGCTGCACTCTTTTTGTCTACCCCACCCTCGTCCCGAGCCTCCACATGGTGAGCCTGCCGAACCACGAAGGACGCGATGGCGGGCTCGATCGACGACTGGAAGCGCCGCGTCACGCGTCGGCTCGACGAAGCCGGCTGCGGGCTCGACGCGCTGCGCCGGGGCCCCGTGCGCAACCCCTTCGCGCCCGACGTGCTGTTCGACGACGGGCGCGTGGCCACGCCGACCGGGCGCGTGCGGATGCTCGCGACCGCGCCGGTCGACGCGCCGTCGGCGAACGACGAGTACCCGCTGCTGCTGATGGCGACGTCGAACGCGGCGTCGCAGTCGTCACAGCAATCCAAGGCGTTCGAGCCGGGGCCGCCGCCGGCGCGCGTGCACCCCGACAGCGCCGCCGGCTGCGCGGACGGCGCGGAGGCCGAGCTGTCGAGCGAGGTCGGCGGGCTGGTGGTGCGCGTCGTCCACGACGCCGACGTGCGCCCGGGCCTCGTGGTGATGGCCAAGGGCGGACAGCTCCGCGACGGCCGCTGCGCGAACGCGCTGATCCGCGCGCGCGAGACCGACCACGGCGGCGGCGCGGCGTACTACGAC
>CAYGKX010000019.1:0-3388 GCA_964350225.1 uncultured Rhodospirillaceae bacterium
GCTCGCCTCCCGCTTCGGCCGGCCGAACCTGTTCGTGTTGATAAGCGCACTGGTCGGCGGCAGTGCGGTCCTGATGATCGCCCTGATGCCCGGCCAGTTCGTCCTGTGGTTTGTCCTGATCGGTATCTTTTTCCTGATCTCGGCGGGCGTGATCGTCGCGTTGCCGATGGAGGTGCTGAGCCGGCGGGACCGGCCCGCAGGCCTTGGCGTTTTCTACACCTGGTGGTATGCCGGGATGGCGGGGCTGCCTGCCGTCGGCGGCTGGACCCGCGATGTCTCGGGGGACCCCGGTGCCCCCATCGTTTTCGCCGCCCTGTTGGCCATGTCGGCCGCACTCTTCCTCGTCCTGTTCAGGCTGATGCAGCGGCGGTTTGTCACAAAAGTCACGTAGGGGTCGCTGGCCCGTCCGGCGGCGCCTGTGAGCCGACCCGGGGATCGGGCCGGCTGAAAAGCGAGTTTGTCTAGCAAAGAGAAGGTATTCGATATGAAGAAACTTCCCGGAATTTTCGTCCTGGCCCTTGGCGCCCCCCTCCTGCTGGCGGCCTGCGGCGACGACGAGCCCGCGGCGGGCGGCGATCAGACCGCGACGACGGTGGCGAAATGCACCGAGACGATGAAGGAGCAGACCAAGACCAACGCGCGGATGAAGGTCCTCGCCGGCAAGGAGGACAAGTTCTGCTCCTGCCTCGTCACGAAGATCAAGGGCGACAGCAACCTGAAGGATGAGGAGAGGACGCCCATCTTTGCCGCCCTCCAGTCCAAGCCGGGCAGCGCCGAGGCAAAGGCCGCCCAGGGCAAGATTTCCGATGCCGGCAACAAGGCCATGTTGACCCACATGACCGGTTGCGCGAAGGAAGCCGCGACCAACTAGCGTCGTGACGGGCGACACCGTCCGGGCACCAGCCCGGCGGTGTCGCCCGATCCGCTGGACCGGGCGGCTCAACCGGTCACTTGATCATCGTGTTGGGCAGGAAGAGGGCGATTTCGGGAAAGGCGATGAGGAGGGCGAGACACGCCACCATCGCCAGCCAGAACGGCACGATCCCGCGGAAGATGTCGGCCATCGACACATTGTCCGCGATGCCCTTGACGACGAAGACATTGACGCCGACCGGCGGGGAGATGAGGCCCATCTCCAGGACAATCACCATCAGCACCCCGAACCAGATGCGCAGCTGCTCGACATCGCCGATGCCGAGCATGGGGCCCACGCCGGCCTTCTCGATCAGCGGCAGCACGATCGGGACCATCAGGACCAGCATCGCGAAGCCTTCGAGAAAGGTGCCGAGAAGGATGAAGACCGCCATCACCAGGATGAGGATGGCGAGCGGGCCGATGTCGAGCCCGGTCAGCCCTGTCGCGAGGTCGCCCGGCAGATGGGTGAGGGCGAGGAAGGGCTGGAAGATGTGCGCGCCGATCAGGATCAGGAAGGACATCCCGGTCGTCTTCATGGTCTGAAGCAGGACGTCCGACCAGGCCGCCCGGGTCATCGCCCGTCGGGCAAAGGCAACCAGCATGGACAGGACGGCGCCGACCGCGGCGGCCTCCACCGGCGTGAAGATGCCGCCGTATATGCCGCCGATGGTGATGAGGATGAGGCCGACGATCGGTCCCGCGCGGCCGAGGCTCGCCGCCTGGGACCGCGTTGCGACGGCGGACAGGAGCAGCAGCACGCCAGCCACGGCGACCATGACCCAGAGGCCGATCCAGCCGGCCAGAAAGGCACCGATTGCCGCCACCGCGATCACCGCCATCGCGGCCGGCCGCCAGGCCTGCCAATAGGGCAGGGCGGCCTTCTCCTCGGCCGGCTTTCTGGGGCCCAGCGCGGGGTTGAGGGTGGTCTGCAGCCAGATCGTCGCGACGAAGAGAAGGGTGAGGAGGATCCCCGGCAAGACGCCGGCGAGAAAAAGCTTGCCAATCGACGCTTCGGTCAGGACGGCATAGATGACGAAGCCGGTCGACGGCGGGATGAGGATGCCCAGGGTCCCGCCCGCGGCGACGGCGCCGGTCGCGAGTCGCGGGCTGTAACCGTAGCGGTCCATCTCCGGCAGGGCGACCCGGCCCATCGTAACGGCGGAGGCGACGGAGGACCCGGACAGCGCGGCAAACCCGGCGCAGCCGACGATGGTCGCGGAGGCGAGCCCGCCCCGAAGCCGACCGACCCATTCGTAAGCGGCGGCATAGAGGTCCCGGCTCATCCCGCAGGCTGTCGCGAAGTTGCCCATCAGCACGAACAGCGGGATGACCGACAACTCGTAGAAGGAGGCCATGACGAAGGCCTCGCCCGACAGGGTCGAGAGGGCCGCGGGAAGGCTGTTCAGCGAAGCGACGCCGACGAAGCCGACCAGCATCAGGGCGATCGCGACCGGTGTGCGCAGGATGAGCAGCAGGAACAGGGCCGCGAGGCCCAGCAGGCCAGCGTCGGTCGGGGTCATGCCGATGTCGCCTTGTCGTCGCCGTCCGGGCGCAGGAGGGAGAGGACCGTCTCGAAGAACAGGATCAGGCAATAAAGGCCGGCGCCCACCCCGACGAAATAGTAGAAGGGCGCCCGCGGGATCTCGATCAGGTTCGTGACGTCATAGTCCATCGCGGTCGCGCCGCGCCGGACCATCTGCCACGCGAGCACCGCGAAAATGGCGATGGAGGCGAGGCGGACCAGGGTGTCGGTCACCCGCCGCCCGGCCCGCCCAAGCCAGCCGACGAACAGGTCGACGGCGACATGTCCACCGGCCCGCCCGCAATAGGCGATCGATCCGAAGACGACGAGGACAAGCCCCATCTCCGACAGGTCCTGCGCCCCGTAGATGGGCGCGTTCCAAAGCCAGCGGAGGAGCACGTCCGCCACCGTCAGGAGCGCGAGCAGCACGAGGAGCGCGCCCGCGGCATAAGCAATGACCCTGGCCGCCCGATCGAGGACGGCCAGGGCCTTTCCGGCATACGTTGCGATCATGCGGCGTGGATCCGACCGGGCCGACCGGCGCTCCCCGGCCTACTTGCCCTGCATGGCGGAGAGGATCTTGTCCGCCGCGACACCTTTCTTGCTCAGTGCGGCGATCTCCGCCTTGACCACGCCCTCCGCGATCTTGTCGAAGGCGGCCTTCTGCGCGTCGTCGAGCGTGATCGTTTCCTTCTTCGACGCGGCAAACAGCTTCAGGCCGCCGTCGCCCGCCCGCTTGTAGGCCTGGGCAGCCTTCAGGCTTGCGGCCTTGCCGGAGACCTCATCGAGCCACTTTTTCTCCTGATCCGTCAGGCCGTTATAGGCGTCCTGGTTCATGACCAGATAGAAGGCGGCGACCGTGTTCGGCAGCCCGACGGTCATGTATTTTCCAGCCTCGTTCAGCTTGAACGAGCGGATGCCGGACGCGCCGATGAAGACCCCGTCGACCAC
>CAYGKX010000019.1:3398-19040 GCA_964350225.1 uncultured Rhodospirillaceae bacterium
ATCGCGGATCTGACCGAGGGCTTCGTGGAGATCCGCGATGGCGTGGCCCTGGGACTCGGTCGTGCGAACGACGCCGGTCGACAGTGAGGAATAGACCTTCGGTGCCGGCATGAAGATCGGCGTGGCGCCCAGGGCGCGGAGAAACTTGCCGGCGACGGCGGAGGGGGCCCGGATCTTCATCCCCTTGATGTCGGCGGGCGTGCGGACAGCCTTTTCCCGGGTGATCAGGACGGCGACGTCGTTGGCCCACAGGGCGAGGATCTTCGTGCCCCGGAATTCCCGGTCGAGATAGGGGCTCTTCGCCCGCCACATCATCTCGGTAGCATCGACCGGGCCTTTCGATACGCCGGGCAGTTCGACGATCAGGGTTCCCGGGAACTGGGCCGAGGTGTATCCGGCGAGACCGAAGGTGATGTCGGCGACCCGGTTCACCGCACGCTGATACTGCTGGCGCGGGCCCTTGCCCAGTTCCCCGGCGGGATAGATGCGGGCGGTCAGTTTGCCGCCGGACACCTTGGCCAGGTCCGCCGCCATCGGTGCCATCAGGAACCGGTGCATCGGGTGCTTCGGCGACATGAAATGGGCGATCTTGAGTTCCTTCGCCGCCGCCGGCACGGCGACGGATGCGCCGGACAGCGCGAGGGCGCCGGCACCCAGGCACAACAGGGACTGTCGCAGGAACGTCTTCATGGATTTCCTCCCGAATGTCGGTTTCGGCGGTGGACCCGCCGTCTTCGATCCGGCCGCCTTGCGCGGCTCGATTGCGCGCGAGTGTATCGGCGCCTCTTGCGGCTGTCCATTCGGTGGGCAGCGGTCGAGCGTGCCGTCACCGTCGTCCCCACCTTTCCACTCAATGGAGCGGCTTCAATCCCTTGGACCGAGGCTTGTCTCCAAGCCATGCACCGCCTGCCGACCTGCCATCTCGTGGGGACAAACGACTGGCGCGGGCCGGAAGGGGGTGCCTATTCTTGCGCCATGTTCCGGCAGAGAAAACGTGCAGCCTCACCCGTGAGGGCGTCTTGACCGCGGTCGCCGCCTCCACAGGCCGGCGCGACATGACGGTCGTGTTCCTGATCTGCACGGCGCATTTCTTCAGCCATTTCTACCTTCTGGCGTTGCCGCCGATCTTTCCGCTGATCCGGGCGGAATTCGGCGTGTCCAACACGCTGATGGGTCTTCTGATCACCGCCTTCTCGATCACGTCGGGCGCGTCGCAATATCTCATGGGTATCCTGGTCGACCGGATCGGCGCGAAACCCGTGCTGATCGGCGGACTGGCGCTGCTCGCCGGTTGCGTCGCGCTGATGGGGTTTGCGCCGTCCTATTGGGTGCTGCTCGCCCTCGCGGCGCTCGCGGGCTTCGGCAACGCCGTCTTCCATCCCGCCGACTACAGCATCCTCGGCGCGACGGTACGGCCGGAACGGCTCGGCCGCGCTTTCGGCATTCACACGTTCTCCGGCCATCTCGGATGGTCGACGACGCCGCCCGTCCTGGTGTTCCTCACAGCGCTCTGGGACTGGCGGGCGGCACTGGTGACCATCGGGCTCCTCGGGCTCGTCGCCGCTGCCTTCCTCTTTGCCACGCGGCATCTTTTCGTCGATCACCGGCAGGAGCGGCACAAGGGCGAGGCGCCGGGGGAACCCCTGAGGACCCGGGAACTGGTGACCTCGCCCGCGATGCTCCTCATGTTCCTCTTCTTCATGAGTGCGGCGGGTATCTCGATCGGCCTCGCGGGCTTCATGCCGACGGCCCTGATCGACCTGCGCGGTACGGACCTCGCGGGCGCCAACACGACGCTGTCGATCTTCCTGATCTCCGGCGCCGTCGGCGTCCTTGCGGGCGGCATGATCGCCGACCGGCTGCGGCGCTTCGATCTTGTGGCGACCGTCGGCTTTCTGGCCTCGGCGACCGGCCTCTGCGTCGTCGCCTTCATCGCCTTGCCGTTCCCCGCCATCGTCGTCGCGCTTGCCTTTTCCGGCTTCATGATCGGCGCGATCGCGCCGTCGCGCGACCTGATGGTCCGGGCCATCACCCCGCCGGGGGCCAGTGGCAAGACCTTCGGGTTCGTCTCGACCGGCCTCGACGTCGGGTCGGCCACGATCCCGTTGTTGTTCGGCCTCTTCATGGACCTGAACGCTCCGGCCTGGGTGTTCCTCGGTGCCGCCGCCCTGATGGTGGTGTGCGTCGCCGCGGCCCTGGTCGCTGCCAGGCTTCCCGGGCCGCGCGGTGCACGCTACCGGGCGGCGGGCGCCGGGTCGTAGCCGATTGACAAACACGGCGTGTCGCTCAGGATAAGCGCACCCTTCGATAGCCCGATAGAGAAGGCGGGGAGGGAGACGCTGCTGGGAGGACGCGGAATGGCCCTGTCGATTGCGCCGGTCGAGCCGATCGATCCGGCACTGCCGGATTACCCGACCATCGTGCACGCCCTGATCGCCCAGGCCGCTAAGAAGCCGGAGGAGATCGCCGCATGGTGCGGCGAGGCGGAGATTTCATGGGGCGATTATCAGGACGCTGTAGCGGCCCTCGCCAGCCGGCTGGGCGCGGCGGGAGCCGGCGGCGGCCGTGTGGCGCTCCTCATGCGCAACGGCATCGAAATGATCGTCGCCGCCATGGCGGCGATGGCGGCCCGCGCCCAGGTCGCCCCGATGAATTTCAATTATCCGCCCAAGGCGCTCGTGCCGCTCATCCGGGATGTCGAGGCGACCGTTCTTCTCCACGATGCGGCTTCGGCCGAGGTTGCCCGCGCGGTCGCGGCGGATGCCGGTATCGCGACGACGTGGGAGATCGGGCCGGGCGGACTGTCGGTGTCCGACCTCGCGTCCGAACGTGTGGCCATGCCCGATGACCTGCCGGGGCCGCGCGATCCATCGACGCTCTATTTCACCGGCGGCACGACCGGCGTTCCAAAGGGCGCGAGCCATCGGCATGGCAACGACATCGCTTTCTGCCGGTCCTGGGAAACGCGATGGAGCGTGGGCTTCGACGACCTGCGCATGCTCAATGTCGCGCCCAATTTCCATATCTGGGGCTTCTGCCACCTCGTCTTCATCCCGATCTACCATGGCGCCCCCATCGACATCGTCGTGGACTACAAGCCCGAAATCGTCCTGAAGCGGTTCGAGGAGAAGGAGATCAACGTCTTCTGCGGCGGGCCGGCGGCCATGTATGTCGGGCTCCGCGCGCACGAGAATTTCCCGAAGACCGATTTCTCGAAGTTGCAATATTGCCTGTCCGGGGGCTCGTCCTGTCCGCTCGATCTCCTGCGCAGCTGGGAGGAGGTGACCGGCAGCCCGATCCTCGAGGGCTGCGGCATGTCGGAGGGCGCACCGACCGCGTCGAACCCGACGCACGGGGTCCGCAAGCCCGGCTCCGTCGGCCCGCCCAACCCGTCGGTGGAGATGAAACTCGTCGACCTCGCGACCGGGACCGATGTGGTGCCGTTGGGCGAGCGTGGTGAAATCTGCCTGCGCGGCCCGGCCTTCATCGAGGAGTATCTCAACCGGCCCGAGGAGACGGCGAACGCAATCCGGGACGGCTGGCTCTATACCGGCGACATCGGCTATTTCGACGAGGACTATTACCTCTACATGGTCGACCGTAAGAAGGAGATGCTGCTCGTCGGCGGCTACAACGTTTATCCACGGGAGATCGAGGAGGTCCTGACCGACCACCCGGCAGTCCTGGAGGCAGCGGTGATCGGGGCGCCGGATTCCTTCCGCGGCGAGACGGTCAAGGCGTGCATCGCCTTTCTGCCCGGGCAGACGGCCAGCAAGGAGGAGATCCTCGCCTACTGCCAGGAAAACCTGGTCAAGTACAAGGTGCCGACGATCCTTGAGATCTTCGAGGCGCTGCCCAAGACGGGTCCAGGCAAGATCGACAAGCTGCGGCTCAAGGGGTTGCGTTAGGGCGTGAGTTTCCCCACAGCCGGGATGATTGCCTTTCGGCAGTCTGCGACCAAGCTTTCCTCTTCAAGACCCGGACCGACATCCGCCCCCGCATGGAGTGCCGTGACATGAGCCAGCTGGCCGAGAAAAACATCCCCTCCCTCGACCTCGACGCCAATATCCATTTCGTGGTGCACGACGGCAGGAAACCCCAGGTGATTCTGCCGCAGTTCGGCGTCAGGGGGACCCGCCGAACCGGCACCTATGCCGACAGCGCGGTCACCATCGCCGACGCCCGCCCCCTGGCCGGCCGTCTGGACATCGAGCGGGAGGGCTTCGTCCTCGCCCGGCACGACACGGCCGTCGCCGATTTCTACGACGACGACGCGGTCAAGCGGGTCTACTACCCGGAGATCGAGGCGCTGGTGAAGGAGGTGACCGGTGCGCGACGGGTCGTCATGTTCGATCACACCATCCGGGCCGCCGACGAGAACACCCAATCCGACCACGGCGTCCGGGAGCCGGTTCATATCGCCCATAACGATTATACCGAGGCGTCGGCGCCCCAGCGGGTCCGCGACCTGCTGCCGGAGGAGGCCGACGACCTTCTGTCTCGCCGCTTCGCCGTCGTCCAGGTCTGGCGGCCGATCGACAAGCCGGTCGAGCAGCAACCGCTGGCCATCTGCGATGCCAGAGCCTGGGGCCGGACGATCTTGTCGAGACTGACCTCGTCTACGACGACCGGATGGGTGAGATCCTCCAGGTCGCCCACAGCCCGGGGCAGCGCTGGTACTATTTCCCGCGCATGACCCGGGACGAGGCGATGGTCTTCAAATGCTACGACAGCCTGAAGGACGGTCGCGCCCGCTTCACGGCGCACTCCGCCTTCCACGATCCGACGACGATCCCCGGCGCGCCGGAGCGGGTGAGCATCGAGGCGCGGACCCTGGTGTTTTTCTGAGGATCGTGTTTCCCGAGGGGCTGGTGGAGAGCGTCATCGCATCTTTCGAGACGATGGCTGCGCCGGCCCCTCAGGATGACGTTTTCTCTTCGATCAACACAATGGTTTCACCCTGAGGCGGCGCCCTCATCCTGAGCCTGTCGAAGGACAGGGTCCGTCTTGAAGGATGGGATGACGCAGGCAAACGCCGCCGGCCGCCCCGTCACACCTCCGGCGGGGGGCGGTGTTTCGGGCCGCTCGTGTCGGCCATGCCCTTCTCGACCATCATCTTGTAGTAGCCGGCATAGCCGACCTGGGACATGAACTCGGGTGCCTTCCGGTCGCGGAAGACCTCCTCGTCCCACTTCTTGTCGATGCCGTGGCCGAGGATCATCCGGTTGAACCAGTTCCAGCTGGCGCAGACCGTGATCGCGATCGTGAGGTCCTCCTCGCTCCAGCCCGCCCGGTAGCAGGCCTTCGCGTCCTCGTCGGACATCTTGTTCGGCGTCAGGGTCAGCTTCCGGACGTATTTCAGGACCGGCTTGAACTTCTCGTCGACCGGCGCGGTGTCGATATCGTCGACCAACTGCTGGAAAAGGTCTTCGTCGACCCCCAGCGCCATGCAGACATTCTTGTGCGCGCCGTAGCAGAAGTCGCAGGTGTTCAGGAGCGAGCAGTAGGCGGCGATGATCTCCTTCTCCGTCTGGCTCGGCCCGGACGGATAGGTCATCAGGCGCGCAATGAAATCCATGTAGGGTTCGAACAGGTCCCACTTGGAGAGCTGCAGCTGGGACATCGAGATGATGCCGTCGTAGCTGGGGAAATAGGTCACGGGCGGTTCCTCCTGTCGGCGTATCGTTTCGGCGACCCGCTGCCCGGCGGGCCTTGTCCACAAGAGACCATAATCCGCCGTTAACGTCTCCCTCGTCGGATGCGGTGTAGGGTTGCGGCGAGTTCCGTGCCCTGCGGCCGGGAGCGCTCCAACCGAACGAAGGAGGAGAGTATGATCGGTCGATCCGTCGCCGCCTTGGCTGTTCTGTTTGCCATGCCGTCCGCCCATGCGGCCGATCCGAGCTTCGACTGCGCCAAAGCAGAGGGCGCCGCCGAAAAGCTGATCTGCAAGGACGACACCCTCGCGGGCCTGGACCGGGAGACGACCCGTCTCTACCGGCTTGCGCTGGCGGGCCGGCACATGACCGCTGCACGGCAACGGGAATTGCGCGCCTACCAGGTGGGTTGGATCAAGGGCCGGAACGAATGCTGGAAGGCCAAGGATCTTCGCGGCTGCGTCCTCGCCAGCTATGCCATTCGCATCGCGCAGCTGCGCCAAGGCTACGCCAACGCACGTTCTGAGGACGACAAGGGCAAGAGCCTCGGGCCCTTTTCGGTCGTCTGCAAGGGCTTCGGCGCCGGCATCGGCGCGACCTTTGTCAACGTCGAGCCGACCTTCGTCGTCCTGCAGTGGCGCAACCAGTCCCATGTCCTGACCCGCACGCGGTCCGGCTCCGGCGCACGCTATGCCGAGGCGGTGCCGGGCGGGGAGATGGTCTTCTGGAACAAGGGCGACACCGCCCTCTTCCAGCGGCCGCGCCAGGCGAAGCTGCAGTGCAAGGTCGAGGAGATCGGATAGGCCCCGGCCGTCGCGCCGTTTTCGGCGGCGCGACTATTTCCGCGCCACCCTGACGTCGGTTCCGGAATAGACGGCGCCGATCATCCGTTCCATCGCCGCGGCATGGGCCGCGATCGCCGCGTCGTCGGCATCCGCCGCCGGGTCCGGTTCGGGGTCGAAATGGCCATAGGCGTCCGTGCCCCGGACCAGCATGGCGGAATCGTTCAGCTTGGTCTGGCGGACGTAGGTCGGGATGTAGCGGATCGCGAGGCCGATCCGCCGGTCGTCCGTCCGGTTGGCGTGCGAGCCGTGGACGAGGCGAATGTGGTGCAGGGACATCTCCCCCGCCCTCAGCGGCACGTCGACCGCATCGGCCTCGTCGACCTCCATCTCGATCTCCTGCCCGCGGGTGAGGAGGTTGTTCTCGTGATAGGTGTCCCGGTGCGGGATCTGCTCGATCGTATGGCTGCCGGGCAGGAACTTCATGGCGCCCGACGCGAGGGGGGCATCGGACAGCGCGACCCAGGCGGTCACCACATCGGCCGGGTCGAGGCCCCAATAGGTCGAATCCTGGTGCCAGGAGACGAAGTCCGGGCTTCTCGCCTCCTTGATGAAGAAGTTCGTCGTCCAGCAGATCAGGTCGGGGCCGAGCAGGTCTTCGACCGCGTCGAGGATCTTCGGATGGCGCACAAGGTCGTTCGCCCAGGTGAAGAGCAGGTGAACCTTGTGGCGCCAATTGCTCTGGATGGGCCCGCCGGTTTCGGCTTCGTAGGCTTCCAGACGCGCGCGGATGGAGGCGGCGTCCTCCGCGCTCATCACCCGGATCGGGAAGACGAAGCCGTCGCGTTCGAAGGCGGCGACCTGGTCTGCGGTCAGAAGTCTGGTCATGGGTGTCCCTCCCGTGAGACGGTCGGGAGGCGGTCGCCGCCGCCTCCCGTCCCATGACAGTGCCGTCAGGCGTTGCGGACGGCAACCTCCATCCGGCCGATGCCCTCGATCTCCGCGACCATCGTGTCGCCGTCCTTGACCGGGCCGACACCTTCCGGCGTGCCGGTCATGATCACGTCGCCGGCGACCAAAGTGTAGAAGCTCGAGAAATATTCGATCTGCTTGCGCACGTCGTAGATCAGGTAGGACGTGTTGGACTTCTGGCGGATCTCGTTGTTGACCGTGATCCAGAAGTCGAGTTTGTCGGGGTCGGCGATCTCGTCCTTGGTCACGAGCCAGGGACCGAGAACCGAATAGGTGTCGAGGCTCTTCCGGACCGACCGGTCCTCGGTGCCGCGGACGGTCATGTCGAGGCCGATGGCGTAGCCCGCGACATAGTCCATCGCGTCGTCGTATGAGATGTTGGTGCCGGTCTTGCCGATGATGACCGCCAGTTCGACCTCATGGTCGTTTCGCCGGTCCGGGAAGCGAATCTCGACCGGCTCGTCGGCACCGATCAGCGAGGTGTTCGCCTTCAGGAAAGGGCCGTAATAGTCGATCGACTTGATCTCCTGCGACTGGCCGAACGAGGCCTTGTCGGCATTGGCCTCGTCGATATGGAGCTGGTAGTTGACCGGCGCGCCGATCACCTTCGTCGGGTTGGCGACGGGGCTCAGCAGCTTGACCGACGTGCGCGGCTTGCGCGCAGCATTGGGAAGCAGGCCCTCGGCCTTCGCGACGACCTCGTCCAGATGCTGGATCAATAGATCGCCCAGCGGCACCGGCCAGCGGACCGACGGGAGAACGTCCAGCGCCTCCGTCACATCGGCGATCTCGTCGCCCAGTACAACACCCAGCCTGTCGTTATCGAAGCGGCACAGTCGCATGCCCATTCCTCCTGATTTGGTCTTCCGTTACGTGATTGTCTGTCTTGTTCGGCCGCCCGCTGCGCGGATCACCGCCTAGTCGGGATCCGGAAGGTCGGCCATCCGTTTGAGCAGATCCAGAAACAACGCCCGTTGCGCTGCCGGGATCGGCGCCATGATTGCGTCCTGCGAGCCCTGTGCCGCGTCGGCTGTCCGTTCGAGCGCATCGACGCCGTCCTCGGTCACCCACAGCCGGTTGGCGCGCTGGTCCGTCTCCGTGCGCGCCCGCCGGATGAGGCCCCGCTTGGTCAACCGCCCGATCATGTCGGCGACCGTGCTGCGGTCGATCCCCGTCCGCTGAACAAGCTCGGTCTGGTTGAGGCCCGGGTTCTGGTAAACGGTCAGCAAGACCGCGAACTGCGGCGGACGCAGCCCGTCGTCCCCGACAGATGCCCAATACAGTTCGACCGCACGTTGTTGCGCCCGGCGCAGCAGGTGGCCGGGTACCTCGCACAGGTCGATGTCGTCCAGGTTCCAGGATGACCGCTTCTCGGCCAGGGTAACCTGCGTTCCGCTCCGGTGGGTCACCGGCGCCTCCAACGGGTTCTCTCGGCGCGCAGGAGGTTCGTCCGTATACGGATCGAATATTGCTCGCCGCCATTTATTCTGTATACTGATGATTATGGTCCGGCCAGGGGGCCGCCGTCCACAGGAATGTTGCCGGCGGCTTTCTCGGTCAACTGGAACAAGGGCCGATCGGTCAGGTGAGACAACAGACCCGGGCGGGGCGCCCGGCACGAGGCGAGGAGCGCGCAATGGAATTCGGCATTCAGTTTTTCCCGGACATCGGTCCCGAAATTCAGTCCGCGGAGGACTACTGGGACGAGGCTCTGCGCCTGGTCGACCATTTCGACGATCTCGGCTACAGCCATGTGCGGACCGTCGAGCATTATTTTGAATCGTACGGCGGATATACACCCAATCCCCACCTCTTCCTGGTCGCCGCCTCCCAGCGCACCAAGAAGGCGCGGCTGGTGACGGGGGCTGTGCTGCCCGTCTTCAACCACCCGCTGAAGATCGCCGGCGAGATCGGCGTGGTCGACGCGATCTCCCATGGCAGGCTGGAATGCGGTTTCGCCCGCGCCTTCCTGCCCCACGAATTCACCCGCTTCGGCGTCAGTGTCAACGAGAGCAAGGCCCGTTTCGACGAAGGGGTCGAACAGGTTCGCCGGCTTCTCGAGGAAGAGAATGTCACCTGCGAGGGCGAGTTCCACAGTTTCAAGAACGTCACGTCCCTGCCGCGCCCGACCCAGCAGCCCCGCCCGCCCTTCTGGACGGCCGCGCTCGCCACGCCCGACAGCTTCGAGAAGGCGGGCAAGAAGGGCTACAACATCATGGGCATCCCCATGGCGGGCGGGAAGATGAAGGAACTGCTCGCCATTTACCGCGACGCATGGAAATCGGCGGGTCATGCCGGCAACGGCAAGGTCATGCTGGCCTTCCACATGTTCTGCCATCCGGATGCGGACTTCGCGAAGGAACTCTGCAAGCCGCGGCTGGAGGCCTACCTGAAGTCGCTGGTCGACGCCGCGTCCGACTGGACGTCGGGTGCGAGTTCCGACGACTATCCCGGCTACGACAAGATCATCGAGGGCATCTCGAAGGAAACCTTCGAGAGTCAGGTCGAGAAGGGTGCCGCCTGGATCGGTACGCCGGCCCAGATCCGGGAGCAGATCGCCGATTACCAGGCCGTCTCCGGCGGGTTCGAGGTCGCCTCGCTCCAGGTCAACTTCAACACCGTCACCTACGACGACGCGCTGGCGTCGATGCGCATGTTCTCGAAAGAGGTCATGCCCCACTTCGCCGGTCAGGCGCAGGCGGCGGAGTAGGTCCTCACTTCCACTCTTTCACGTTGGGGACGGCCGCGGAGAACCTTTCCGCGGCCGTCTTCCTGTCCGGCGGATCGGTCTCGGGCGGTTACGCGATCTGGGACCCTTCGAGGCCCGCCGCGTCAGGCGCTTCGGGGTGAGCCGGACAGCGGATCAGGCCTTCGACAGGCTCAAGCGGCCTCCAGGACCGACGGGTCGTCGTTCCGGACGTTGTTGACCTTCGTCGAGACGGGCCGGGCGCCGAAATCCGGATCGTCGAAGGATTTGAGCAGGGCCTGCGCGTCATCGGGCGACGTTCCGTCGATGTCGATCCAGGCGTCATGGGCCTCGGGCGGCAGTATCACCGGCATGCGATGATGGATGTGGGCGATCTTCTCGCTCGCCTCCGTCGTTACGATGCTGAAGGTCACGATGGGCTCCTCGCCGCCGGTCCAGCGTTCCCAAAGACCGGCGAAGGCGAAGGGTCGGGCGTCCTCGAAGCCGATCAGGTAGGGCTGCTTCACGCCGTTCTCCGTATGCCATTCGAAGAAGCCATCCGCCGGGACGAGGCATCGCCGCCGGGCGAAAGCCGCCCGGAAGGACGGCTTCTCGGCGACCGTCTCGGCCCGCGCGTTGATCATCTTCGATGCGACGTTCTCGTCCTTTGCCCAGGACGGGATGAGGCCCCAGCGCATCCTCACCAGCGCGCGCGGGCTGTCATGCCCCTTGCGGACGACCGGCATCTCCTGCGTCGGCGCGACGTTGTAGCGGGCGGGCAGGTTGAGCGCCGGCCCGCCATAGCCGAACAGCCGGCGCAGAGCCTCCTCGGGACTGGTTAGGGTGTAGCGGCCGCACATGCTATTCTACCTTTCATCGCCCGACGGCCCGGACCCGACCAAGCGGGCCAGGTCAGAAAGCCATGGAAGCGGTGAGGAATAGATAGCGAATGCCGCCCGGCGCCGCCACCGAAGCCTCCGCTACAGCGTCGCGAGGAATCAGGCTTCCCGCGCTTGCAGGACTGTTCTATCCCGACAACCCGGCACGCCTCGGCGCGGAGATCGATGCTTGGCTCGACAAGGTGTCCCTCCAGATCGGGCGGCCAAAGGCGGTCGTGGCGCCCCATGCCGGCTATGCCTATTCGGGTCCGGTCGCGGCCAGTGCCTACGGCCAGGTGCGCGCCCTGCGCGGGACCGTTACGCGGGTGGTCCTGTTGGGCCCCTGCCACCGGGTGCCCGTACCCGGCCTCGCGGTGCCCTCCGCCGAGACCTTCCGTACGCCCCTCGGGGACATTCCGCTCGACCGGGAGGCCATCGCCCGCCTGTCGGCGCTGCCCTTCGTCGAGACGAACGATCCGGCCCATGCCCAGGAACATGCGCTCGAGGTCCATTTGCCCTTCCTTCAGCGGGTGCTGGGAGACTTCTCGCTGGTGCCGATCGTCGTCGGCGCGGCGGCGCCGGAAAGGGTCGACCGGGCGCTCGCCGACCTCTGGGGCGGGCCGGAGACCCTGATCGTCGTCAGCTCCGACCTCAGCCACTATCACGACTACGAGACCGCCCGGCGGCTGGACGATAGCGCCTCGTCCGCCATCGAAACCCTCTCCGGGGATACGCTTCTCGACGGCCACGCCTGCGGCCGACATGCCCTGCGCGGCCTGCTTCGCCGAGCCCGGGCCCTGGACCTCCGCCCGACCACCCTGGATCTGCGCAATTCCGGCGACACTGCCGGGGACAAGGCGCGCGTCGTCGGCTATGGCGCCTGGATGTTTGAATATGCCGCGGAGGCGCGGCTGCCGGATGCTCATCGGGAAACACTCGTCAGGATCGCCCGCCATGCCATCCTCAATTCCGTCGGCAAGCCAGGGCCGCAATTGCGCATCGAAGGCGTCAACCGGCCCCTCGCCACGGCCCGGGCTTCCTTTGTCACGGTCAGGCTCGACGGCGCGCTGCGCGGTTGCGTCGGCAGCGTGACTGCGACCCGTCCCCTCGTCGTCGATGTCGCGGAAAATGCCTACAAGGCGGCCTTCGGTGACCCGCGCTTTCCGCCTGTGACGAAGGAGGAAGCCGAACGGCTGGAGATCCATGTCTCCATTCTCTCCTCGCTGCGGCGCATTCCGGCCCGGGATGAGGCGGAGCTGCTCGATGCGCTGCGTCCGGATGTCGACGGACTCGTCCTCGTCGAGGGAGAACGCCGTGCGCTCTACCTGCCCGAGGTCTGGCACAGCTTGCCCCAGGCTCGCGATTTCCTTGCCAGGCTCAAGGAAAAGGCCGGCCTGCCCCCGGATCATTGGAGCCCGGAGCTGAAAGTCTATCGCTTCTCGACGGAGCGTTTCTGAGCCCGGCAGAGGCGGTGCCGAAAAAGCCGTGAGGCGTCCGCGTCAGCCGGCCTGTCGTTCAACCCGTTGCCCGCTTCGCGAGCAATCGGCGTGACAATTCCGGCCCGCGGCCGGGTTCGGTCCAGGGGCAGACCTCGAGGCAGATCCCGCAGCCTTCGGTCTTGACGAAATAGGGCAGGCACTTGTCGAAATCGACATACCACTTGGTCTCGCCCCGGACGGTCTGTTTCCGGTCGAGGATGGCGCCGGGCGGGCAGTCCTGGGTGCAGCGCCGACAGGTCGCGCACAGGTCGTCGACGCCGATGTCGACCGGCCGGTCGAGGGCGAGAGGCAGGTCGGTCAGGACACTCGCGAGGCGGAAGCTGGAGCCGTAGTCGAGGGTGATGGCTGAGCCGTGCTTGCCAAGCTGGCCCAGCCCCGCTGCTTCCGCGAGAGGTATGTGGAGGATATCCGCGCTCTCGCTGTAGGCCACCGCACGCCACCCCATCGAGCGGATGTGCCGGGCGAGGCGCACAACCGTCTTTGAAATGCGCGAATAGGCGCGCATCGCCTCCGCGGCGGCGTCGTGGTCGGGGATGCCCTCCATGGGTTTCCGCCGGTGCGGTTCCGCGACGACGATCGCCCGGGGCAGGTCGGTTTCGTAGCCTTCGTACAGCGCTTTCTCCGTTACCGGCGCGATGCCGGCCAGTCCGGCGCCGAACCGCCGCGCGGCTTCCTTGATCTCCCCGGCCATTGCCGCCGGGTCCTCGACCCGGCGCTGCGTGCGCGCGACAGGGCCGTTCCCGTTCCGCATGATCCAGCGATTGACGACATTCAGCCAGAAGACGCGAAAGGAGCAGGTGAAGGCAAAAAAGCCTTCCGCCGCCTCCCACTCCAGGCGCGTCGCTCCGGAGCCATGGAAGATCGGCCGCGCCCGGCGTTTCGCGGTTTCGCCGAGCCCGTTCAGCATGTTGCCCGACGGCGGCGGAACGTCGTAGGCGAAATCAGGCTCGGGTGGCGGTGGGGCGTGCTTCAGCCGGGGCATCAGATCCGGCCCCGTGGCAAGCCATCGACCTTCACCTGCTCATGCTGCGCCCGCGCGTCGCGCAGCGCCCGGCGGATCCGTCTTCCGAAGGTGAAGTACTGGACTGTCTTGCCGAAGAGATATGCCGCAAGCCGCAGATCCCGGCGCAGGCGTGCGGCGAGGCCTGCCCGTCCCAAATAATACTCGTCCTCGAAAGATGCCATGGTGTCGGTTCCTCTTGCCGCGAGGGACTATAGCAATCCTTCGCCCTCAGCCATATGCAAAGCATGATAACAAACAAGTCTGTCTAAGAATGCGGTGCCGGGCTTTGACTTGAAATCGGCACCCTGTTTGCCCACTATGCCCAAAGGCATCGCAGCGACATTTTCCGGACCGACATGGCATTCTATTTCAAGCCCGAAGAACGGGCGGAGGAAGGCGTTCGGCGCATCGCACTCGAACAGGTTTCGAAGGCCATGGACGAAGTGGCCGACCTTGACCTGGATCGGACGGAGGCGGTGCATCAGGTGCGCAAGCGGTGCAAGAAGACGCGTGCGCTTGTGCGCCTCGTCCGCGCCGGTCTGGGCGACGATGTCTATCGTGCCGAGAATATCTGGTTCCGCGACATCGCTCGCGAACTGTCCGCCGCGCGAGACGTGACGGCGGCGATCGAATCATTCGACATGCTGATGGAGGCCGTGGCGGAAGACGTGGACACAGGCGTCTTCGCGCCAATCCGCGAGGTCATGGCCGCGCGGGAGGGCGGCGGAGGGGCAAGCGAAGACTTCGTCGCGAGCCGGCTGAATTTCGCCGTCCGGCGGCTGGAAACGGCGCGGGAGCGGATCGCCGACTGGCGGTTCAAGCTGGAAGGCTTCGACGCCATCGCGCCGGGTCTCGCCAAGGTCTACGACCGTGGGCGCAAGGAGATGGCACTGGTCCGCCGGCAGCCGACGGACGTGCATTTCCACGACCTGAGGAAGAGGGTCAAGTACCACGCCTATCACATCCGCCTGTTCGCCCCGGCCTGGCCGGCCCTGGTCGAGGTGGCACGCGACCAGGCGATGGTGCTGGCCGAGGCGATCGGCTCCGACCACGACCTCGTTGTGCTGCGCGCGTTGGCGCGGGATCCGTCGGGCCCCATTGCCGGGGCGGTCGATCCCGGGACTCTCGCTGAGTTCGTCATGCTCATCGACCGGCGGCGCGGGGCGCTCCAGCGGGGGGTTTTCGAACTCGGCACCCTCGTCTTCGCCGAACCGCCGGAGACCCTGGTCAGCCGCCTGCGCGGCTACTGGCATGCCTGGCGCCACACCCATCGCAGTCAGCCGCGGGCGGCGTAGGGCTGCCGCGGCCGGGCCGCGTCTGCGCCGGCCCGGCGCGCATGGCGAGCGCTGGGTCAGCCATTCCTCAAATCCTGTAATCCGCGAGCCGTACACCCTGACGGCGTCGTCCCCAGGTGCCCGGCGGACCGTCGAAGATGCCGGCACATTGCGTGCCGCAGGTCAGGCACCGGCCGCGGTCGTCGAGCCGCCAGGCGCCCAACTGGTACCAGTCCCGCTCGATCACCCGTGTTCCGCAGGCGTGACAGTAGGTGCTGTCGCGCCCTCGGTCGTGGACGTTGCCGACATAGGCGTGGCGCAGGCCGGCCTCCAGCGCGATGCGGCGTGCCCGGAACAGGGTCTCGGGCGGCGTCGCCGGCACGTCCGTCATCTTCCAGTCCGGGTGGAAGGCCGAGAAATGCACCGGCACGTCCGGGCCGAGCTCTGAGAGGACCCAGTCGCAGAGCGCCGTTACCTCCGCCGTCCCGTCATTGTGGCCGGGAATGAGCAGGGTGGTGACCTCCACCCAGACGTCCGTTTCGCGCGTCAGGTAAAGCAGCGTCTCCTTCACGACCTCCAATTCCGCCGAACAAAGCGTCCGGTAGAATTCCTCGGTGAACGCCTTGAGATCGATGTTGACCGCATCCATCGCCGCGTAGAATTCCGCCCGGGGCTCCGGCGTCACGTAACCGGCGGAGACGGCGACGGTCCGGATACCGCGCGCGCGGCAGGCGGCGGCGACGTCGAGGGCATATTCGTGGAAGATGACCGGGTCGTTATAGGTGAAGGCGACGCTGCGGCAGCCCGTTTCCGCGGCGGCGCGCGCGATGGTGTCTGGGTCGGCCCGGTCTGCCAGGGTGTCCCACTCCCGCGACTTCGAGATGTCCCAGTTCT
>CAYGKX010000020.1:0-8610 GCA_964350225.1 uncultured Rhodospirillaceae bacterium
GCCGAAGACCAGCATGGCGACGGAGGCGAGGAAGACCATCGCCACGACCTGCGGGATGAAGGCGGGCGTATCGATCATGATCATCGGGCCGGGCCGGACGCCGTGCAGGACCATTGCGGCCAGGAGCACTGCCGCGGGAGCGGACCCGGGGATGGCGAGGGTCAGGACGGGGATGAGCGCCCCGGGCGCGGCGGCGCTGTTGCCCGTCTCCGCCGCCATCAGGCCTTCGATCGAGCCCTTGCCGAACTTGTCCCGTTCCTTGCTCTTGCGCCGGGCCGCGGCATAGGCGACCCAGGCGCCGATGTCTTCGCCGACGCCGGGAATGATCCCGATACCTGTTCCGATGATCCCGGAGCGCGGGATGGTCCGCCAGTAGCGGGCGACGTCGCCCACCCTGGGGATGACGCGGTCGACGGAGGATTTCACCACCCGGGCCCGGCGCTGGTGCATCACGGTCAGGATTTCGGCGAAGCCGAAGGCGCCGACCAGCACCGGGATCAGGTCGAAGCCGGACAGAAGTTCCGTCGAGCCGAAAGTATAACGGCCGTATGCATGGATGCCTTCCTGCCCGACCATTGCCAGCGAGAGGCCCAGGAAGCCCGCGATCCAGCCTTTCACCGGATCGCCAAAGGCGGTGAGGTTGCCCGAGATGACGATGCCGAACACGGCCAGCCAGAAGAACTCGAAGGCGCCGAACTCCAGGGCGTAATCGGCAAGGATCGGCGCGAAGAGCGCGAGGAAGATCATCCCGATCAGGGTGCCGAGGAAGGAACCGGTCGTGGCGATCCCCATCGCCCGGCCGGCGAGGCCCTGCTTGGCAAGGGGGTGGCCGTCGAGTGCGGTCGCGGCGTTGGCCGGCGTACCGGGAATGTTGAGGAGGATCGCGCTGCGGCTGCCGCCATAGATGGCGCCGACATACATGCAGATCAGGATGAGGATCGCCTGGTCGCCCGCCATCTTGTAGGTCAGGGTCGTCATCAGCGCGACGCCCATGGTCGCCGTCAGCCCTGGCAGCATCCCGATGACGATGCCGAGGAGGGTCGACCAGGTGACGTGGAACAGGATATCCCAGGTCGCGTAGGCCCAGATGGCTTCGAGGGAATGGTTGAGGGACTCGAGCATCGCGGAGCGCGTCTAGGGCAGGGTGACCAGGAAGAGTTCCTGGAAGATCAGGGTCACGGCGGCGGCGATGGCGGCGCCCTGCAGGATCGCCGTCACGGCCATCAGCCATAAAAGGTCGCGGCGCCAGCGGTGCCATTCGAAGACGACGATGAAGGCGGTCACGAAAATGAAGGTGGCGAGCCAGAAGGGCATCACGCCGACCAGACCCACCGCGTAGATCAGCCCCATTGCGAGGGCCAGCAGCATGCGCCCGTTGGCGGGCGAGAAAAGCCCGCGGCCGACATCCTCGGCCTCCGGATCCTCGGTCACCGTATCATCGGCTTCGGCTGCCGCCGCGTCGTCCGACGGACCGGCGGCTGGCACCTCCGCCGCGCGCCCGAGGCGATAGCCTCCCTGCCGGATGGACCGGATGAGCACGAAGACGGCGAGGATCAGAAGGACGACCGCGAGAAAGCCGGGCACGATCCCCGGCACGCTCAGCGGGTCGATCTTGCGCTGCTCGAAGCGCGGCATGGCGAGCGCGCCCCACAGCAGGCCCGTGCCAAATGCGATCAGGAACAGCGAGGTGACGAAATCCGCCCGCGGCATACCGGCCTGGCCCACGGCCGACCTCCCCTGGCTATGCGAAATCGAGGGAACGAAACGGCGTGGGGCCGACCGGGGATCGCCCCCGGCCGGCCCGCACAAAGGAGGAACGGCCTACGGCTTCGGAATGCCCACCGTGTCCGGAGAGACCGCGGCCTTGCCGCCGGCCTGCAGCAGCCACGCGTTGACCTGAACCGACTTCCAGACCTTCTTCTGGGCCTCTTCGCCCCAGGAGACGTTGACGACCACGCCCTTCTTGTCGGCGTAGGCCTGAAGCGCCTTGGAGTTCTTGATGGCCGTGGCCCAGACCTTGTTCATGGTCTCGACGACCTCGGCCGGGATGCCCTTGGGCGCCCAGATGCCGAAGTAGATCGCGCCGACCGGCATGCCCTTGATGAAGTTGGTCACCGGCGGGATGGCGCCGTACCCCTTCACCGTCAGCGGCTCCTGCGCCATGACGGCCAGCGGACGCAGGCGCTTGGCACGGATCATCTCATACTGTTCGGTGATCAGCTGGGTGGTCAGCGCGGTCTCGCCCGCGACGGTCGACAGGACCGCAGGGTTGCCGCCGTCGTAGGTGATGTTCTTGTAGCCGCCCTTGATCGCCTGCTTGATCGCCTCGGCCGCCGAATGGCTCGCCGAGTTCAGGCCGCCGGTCGAGATGGTGACCGAGTTCGGGTCGGATTTCATCGCCTTCACGACGTCCTCGAAGGTCTTGAACTTCGACTTCGGGTTGGCGGAGACGACGGTCGCGTTGGCGACAGCGAGATAGAGGTTCCAGTCCTGGATCTTGGTCTTGAGCGAGCCGGTAACGATGTAGGTGCCCAGGTCCTTGGCCGCGCCCGCGGTCCAGGTATAGCCGTCCTTCGGCGCGTCCATGGCCGCCTTGGTGCCGACGGCACCCGCGCCGCCCGGCGTGTTGACCACGACGACCTTCTGGCCCAGCGCCTTCTCCATTTCGCCCGCGAGTACGCGGACGACCTGGTCGGTCGAGCCGCCGGCGCTCCACGGCACGATGATGCGGACGGGCTTGGTCGGCTTCCATTCGGCCTGGGCCGGCGCGGCGACAGAGAATGCGGCGGCCGCGGCGGCGGCGGCCGTCAATACGGCAAGTCTCTTCATCTTTTCCTCCCTAAGAGCCTTCGAGGGCTTCTGCTATGTTCGGGACGCACACCTTGGGATCACCAGGGCCGGGTCCGGTCCGCTTGCTTGACCGGCCCCCGCGTCGGGAATAAGTGTAACCAGCTGGTTACTCCGAAGCAAGGCGAGCATGGAATGGAATCAGTAAAAAACGGCCAGAGCGCCGCCGCGATGTCGGGCAATCTCCTGGGCGGGGTCGGTGTCAGCCACCTGACGGTCTATGAGGATCGGCCGGCGCCGGACGGCACGCTCAGCGGGTGCGCGCATGTGCACGCGATCACCGAGGAGGCCTATTTCGTCGTCGCCGGCGCCGGGCGGCTGGAGTTGCACGACGTCGACAACGGCTTCCGGTCCGTGCCGCTGAAGCCCGGTGCTTTCGTGCAGTTCTCGCCGGGAACCCTTCACCGCGTCGTCAGCGCGGCCGAAGACGATCCGGCGAAGCCCGGCGGGCTGGAGGTCGTTGTCGTCATGGGCAATGCCGGCCTCGCGGAGCGGGGCGACGCGCGCATCTATTTCGGCGCCGCCGCCGACGAAGACCCGGATCTCTATGCCCGGCTCGCGGGCCTGCCCGGGGCGAAGGGCCGGGCAGGCGCCCTCGAACGCCGCGACGCCTCTTGCCGGGCCTATATGGACCTGATGGCGCTCCGCGAGCGCGACGAGGCCGCCTACCGCGACGAACTCGCACGTTTCGTCGACCGCCACTTCACCGCCGCCGCCGCGAAGCGGTCGGAATTCGAGGCGATCGTCCGCGCCGGGCCGCTCACCGCCGCCGAAACGGCCCTGGCCCGCATCGCCGCCCTGCCGGGCGCCGCCCGCGATCCGGAGGCCGTGACGATGCCGTCGCGAAACGACGCGCCGCCCGTGCTCGGCATGTGCGGGACGCTCAGGCCGGTGGAGGGGTTGAGCGCGGTGCGCGGGATCGCCGATCTGGCCGGCGGTATGTCGGGGTAGGCGGGCTGTCCCCCATCCTTCGAGACGCGCTTCGCGCTCCTGAGGATGAAGGATCTTCTAATCTGGAATACAGCGTTCATCCTGAGGAGGGCGCGCCGGCGCCCGTCTCGAAGGAAGGGATGACGTGCTGGAAATCCAGCGGCGGAACCCAATTCGTGAGCTTCGGCCTGGCGCCGCGACCACAGGATTCCTCAACCGCCCCACACCTTCCCCTTCGATTTCTGTCGTATCACCAGCCGCGTCGGGCCGACACCGGCTGGCGCGCCGGTACTGGTCGTGCCGCCGGTGTGACGCCCCGCACATCGCCATCGGGATCCTTGCGCTACGGTGAGCAATGGAAACGCCACAGGGAGTTGTCACCATGACGAGACTCACCCGACTGATCGCCGCCGCCACTCTCGGACTTGCCGTTGCAGGAACGGCTACGAGCCACGCCATGTCGCCCGCCGATGCCGGTGCGGCTTCCGTTATCGCCAAGAAGAAGACGAAAGGCTCCAGCGGCAGCAGCCCGGTTTCCGGACTGGATCTCGGCAGCGGCCGCTGATCGGCCGTCCCCGGGCACCCTTTAGTCAAGCGCCCGAGGGCCTCAACCCTCTTCCGCCACCACCGGGTTGCTCAGGACCCCGACGCCCTCGACCTCGATCTCGATCGTGTCGCCGGGCTGCATCGGGCCGACGCCGGCCGGCGTCCCGGTCATGATGACGTCGCCGG
This sequence comes from uncultured Rhodospirillaceae bacterium, assembly GCA_964350225.1. GTDB lineage: Bacteria > Pseudomonadota > Alphaproteobacteria > Bin65 > Bin65 > CAYGKX01. The sequence goes on from CAYGKX010000020.1 coordinate 4,510, forward strand.
GCAGGAGGGTGATTGCCTGGCTCATGTAGGACACGAGCTTGCGGATCGAGAAGATCAGGTCGGAGGTCTCGATCCGCTGCTTCTCCTCGCCGTTCAGCCGGGCTATCAGGGTCAGGGCCTCGGGGTCGAGGCCGGTGACGATCGCCGGGCCCAGCGGGTTGAACGTATCGAAGCCCTTGCCGATCAAGAGGCAGCGCTGGTCCATTTCCGCCCGCTGGATGACCCGCTCGCTGACATCGTTGCCGCAGGTGTAACCAAGGATGACGCCATCGGCCTCCTCCTCCGAAATGCGGCGGCAGCGCTTGCCGATCACGACGGCGACTTCCGCCTCGTAATGGACGTTCTGGCCTTCCTTCGGATAGACGATGGGCTCGCCCGGCCCGATGACCGTCGTCGACGGTTTCATGAACAGCATCGGCACCTCAGGCTCCGGGCTGTTCGATTCGAGTGCGTGGGAGGCGTAGTTCAGTCCCACGCCGAAAATGCGCGGCGCGACAAGCGGCGCGAGCAGGGTCACGTCGGCCACAGGGATGGGGACACCGACGGTTTCGACGGGCCGGCCATCGCCCTCCTCGAAAGGAGAACGGGTCAGCTCCTTCACATTGTCGGCGTCGTCGAGCAGGCCGTACCCGGCCCATTCGCCGTCGCGAAAACGGACTATCCGCTGGCTCATCGGCTCGTCTCCCTTCCCTGGCGCTTGTTTCTTGCGGGCGGTGCCGCGTCGGGACGGCTTTCGGTTCCGGCGCCCGCCTCATCGGCCCGGACGATAACACTCTCACGCCGCATCGCGCGATAGGTCCGCCAGGCGCGGTCGATCGCATCGGGGTCGAGCCCGTCATGGACGATCAGGCGCAGGCCGAACCGCGCCGACCGGCCCGGCGCGAGGGTGAGCGGCCGTTCGCCGACAGGATTGACGGCGATCGTTCCCCAGTCGGTCGCGAACCAGGGCGCCCAGTCGGTTTCGGGCGAAGGCAGGACGGCGATGCCCGCCCGGTGACCGCCGCCGACGGGCCCGGAAAAATCGATCCAGGGCGCGCGCTGGCCCGAAACCGCCGCGCCGCCGCGCCGGCCGTCCGCGTCGATCAGGCGGCCCCGCCCGCCGAGGCACATGACTTCCGCCATGCGCACGCCGAAAAGCGCATGCCGCGTCGGGCCGAGGGTGACCTCCCAGTCCGTCGCGCTCAGGGTCGTGGTGATGTCGATGGCGTTGGCGGCGGAGGCCGCGATCACCTCCGTCACCCGTTTTTCGACCAGGAGGGTCCGGCCGTTCGGCGCGCCCCACTCCCGCGGCCCCCGCCAGGCGAGGGTCTGGACGATCCGGAAGGCCCCGTCGGCCAGGGACTTGCCCTCCATCGCCGTCTCGTTGATCGTCCCCGGCGCCCGGCCCTGAAAGACGTCGTCGACATAGAAATCGTAGGTGCCCAGGTCGTCATGGGCGCCGCCCGTGACCATGCGGGCATGAACATGGTCCGACGCGACCCAGACGGAATTGTGGTGGGGATGGTCGCCGGGGCTCTCGCTCGTAACCTGAAACCCCTTTGGCGTGAGCAAGGGATAGAGGCAGGCGCGCCGCGGCCCTTGCGTCGCGCCGAGGACCAGCCGGTCCTCCTGCATCAAAATGGTACGCCATCCCTGTGCCCAGGCGCCCTGGGGCAGGTCGAGGCTTTCGCGGGTCAATCTGAATTCGGTCATCCGGGGGTCGGTTCGTTCTGCCAGGCGGCGGTCTCAGAGTGACAGCGGCGGGCGTCCAATCCGTTAACGGCGGCGGCCGGCGCCGGTCACGGTCGAAGATAGCCCAGAATTACCTCGACAATATGGTCCCGGCGCGTCTTCAGCGCAGCCTTCGTCTCGAGATCCAGGCCGAAGATGGTCGACAGGGTGTAGGCGTTCGAGTGGTAAAAATAGGCCAGGCCGGCGATCGAGATATAGAGCTGAACGGGGTCCACGCCCTCCCGGAACACGCCTTCCGCGACGCCGCGGTCGAGGGCGTCGCGGATCAGGTGGACCAGGGGGGAGTGCATCTCCCGGATCGACTTCGATCGCTTGAGATGCACCGCCTGATACAGGTTCTCGTTGTTGAGCAGCCGGATGAAATGCGGATTGTCGATGTAATAGTCGAAGGTGTAGGTCGCGAGGACGCGCATCGCCGCCTCCGGCGACTGGTCCTCCAGCCGCAGTTCCCGTTCGTGCGACCGGATATGGGCGTAGACCGCCTCGAGGGTCGCGAGGAACAGATCCTCCTTGTTGCCGAAGTAATGGTAGAGCATCCGCTTGTTGGCGCCGGCGCGCTCGGCGATGGTGTCAACGCGCGCGCCCTCGAGCCCGTTTGTCGAGAATTCCTCGATCGCCGCGGCGAGGATCCGTTCCCTGGTCTGTGTCGGATTGCGTTTGGCCATCGCTCTACGGGGCGGTTCGCCTGGACGGTTGTCTGGGGCGGGCAGATACCGGCGACCGTCTGAGTGCACGTGCGCGCGCCGGGTGCCGGAAAGCGGTAGGGAATACGCCCTGGACCGTTCCCGATCAAGGCGCATGCGTCGCGCGTCTGTTAGCGGGCAGGCGCTACTTCGTCTCGATCAGGCCGGGCAGATAGGTCGCGATCCCGGGGAAGAGGATGAGAAGCGCGACGAGGATCAGGGCGCAGAGGATGTAGGGCATCGCCGCCTTGGCGACCTGGATCAGGGTGGTGCCGGGAGGTGCCACGCCGAGCATGACGAAGAGCAACAGCCCGAAGGGCGGCGTGGTGAAGCTGATCTCCAGCGCCAGCAGCATGATGATGCCGAACCAGATCGGGTCAAAGCCGAGGTTGCTCGCCAGCGGCAGGAAGATCGGCAGGGTCAGGAGCATCATGGACAGCTGGTCCATGAACATGCCGAGCACCAGCAGCACGAGGAACATGACAAGCAGCATGCCCGTCGGCCCCAGGTCGAAGCCCGTGGACCATTCGACCAGCCCCTGGCTCGCGCCCGTGAAGGCGAGCAGCTGGGAGAAGGTGCTGGACGACATGATGAGGAAGAAGCTCATCGCCGTGACCTTCACCGCATCCATGAGCGACGCCTTGATGGCGGACCAGCTCAGCACCCGGTAGGCGAGGGTCAGGAAGAAGACGCCGGCGACACCGAAGGCGGCGCTTTCTGTCGGCGTGACATAGCCGAGGATGATCAGGCCCACGACCAGGAAGATGATGATGCCCATCGGCAGGACATTGGCCGCGACCAGGCGCATCTTGGTTCCGAAGCCGACGGGCGGAACGTCATATTGCGGGGCGGCCTTCGGGTCGATCGCGACCTGAAGGAAGATCAGGCCGAAATAGAGGACGGCCAGGATGACGCCGGGCAGGATGCCGGCGATCAGGAGCGCGCCGATGTTCATGTTGGCGAGGCTGCCGAGAAGAACGGCGAGGGCCGATGGCGGGATGATGACGGCGAGGCCGCCGGAGCCGAGGACCGGCCCCAGGGCCATGTGCCGCTTGTAGCCCCGGCGCATCATCTCCGGCACCATCAGGGTACCCATCATGCCCGTATTGGCCATGCTGGACCCGGACAGCGCGGCGAAAAGGGTGCCGCCGGTCACCGTCACATAGGACAGGCGCCCGGGCAGCCGGCCGAAACAGGCGTCGAGCGCGTCGAAGACCCGGATGGCGAGCCCGGAACGGAAGAAAAGCGCCCCCATGACGATGAAGAGAGGAACGGGGACGAGCGAGAAGGTCGAGATCGATTCTGCGGCGTTCGCCAGCATCAGCTCGACGCCGGTGATTCCCCCAGCGAACAGGAAGGCGCCCAGGATATTGACGGTGAAGAAGCCGAAGGCGACGGGAACGCCCAGGGCCATCAGTCCCAGGACAGGGCCGATGATGATCAGGAGGACCAGGGGCCATTCCATCATAGCGCGGCGTCCTGGTCTTGCTGGTCGTACATGGACTCAGGTCCGATCAGGTAGCGCACGAATTCGACGGCGGCGAGGGCGAAGCCGACGATCATCGGGAGATAGATCAGCCAGCGCGGCAAGTCGAAGCTTCGGCTGTCGAAGTCGTTGGTCTGGATGGCGCGGATGCCGAGGTCGAGGCAAACCCAGCCGAGATAGACGCAGAGGGCGATGCAGAGG
>CAYGKX010000020.1:8620-19023 GCA_964350225.1 uncultured Rhodospirillaceae bacterium
CACCAGATAGGGGGCGCCCAGCATCGAGGCATAGAGCAGCCCGTAGTCCGAGATCGCGACCCGGCCGACGAACTGAAAGCCAAGCTCGCGTCCGACGACGTCGATCACCGTGATCGCCGCGATGACGGCCAGGATGACACAGCATACAGCGGCAAGCGCCTTGCACAGCCATCCGGTGATGTCGAAAAGGCGGGTCATGCGAATACCGCCCTCATCTTGCGCCCCCGACGAGGGTGAGATCGGAGGGAGAGGCCGGGGAGAAACCGAGGGGGAGAAGGGTGCGCAGGCTTGCCCCGGGTTTGACCCGGGGCAAGCGGAAGCGGGACGATGGGGATGGCGAGTATGGGAACAATCTCGCCGATTTCGGGTGTTCTTCCCTCACCCCGGCCCTTTGGCTGGCCCTTTGGCTGGAGGGAGAGGCGGTCAAGCCGGGCCCGCGGCTCACTTCGGTGCGTTGGGCTCGTAGAACAGCTTGCGCAACTGGTCGTAATAGGTCGCGTCGCGGCTCTTCAGGCGCTGCCACGGAATCTGGTAGGCAAGTTCCAGATACTTCTTCCGCGCCGCGCCCGTGAGGGTGATGACTTCCATACCGGCCTCGCGCATCGCCTTGTCCTCGGCCTCGGAATCCTTCTTCGCGGCCTCGTAGGACTCCTTCTCGTACTTGATGCCCTGGTCGATCAGGATCTGCTGCGCTTTCTTCGACAGGGACTGGAACTTGCGCTCGTTGATCGCCACGACGACGTCGGTCTTCATGAATTCCGGGTCGATGCGATATTTGACGAACTTGTCCCACTTGAACTGGCGCAGGCCGGACAGGGGCCAGCCGGTGCCATCGACCACTCCGCGTTCCAGGGCCGTATAGACCTCCGGCGGCCGGATGACGGTGACATTGGCGCCCAGCGCGTTGATGAAGGGACGCCAGGCCGGCGAGGTGCGCAGTTTCAGGCCGGACAGGTCCGGCATGCCATCGGCCTTCATTTTCGGCTTCTCGCGGAAATACAGATGGAAGCCGAAGCCGCCGTCGGCATGGGCAAGGATGCGCGCGCCCATCTTCTTGATCATGATCTTGTTCAGAAGGTCGATCCCGCCGCTTTTCCGGTCTTCCAGCGGATTGGTCGTCGCACCGAAGAGGGCGTCGCCCTCGGGAAAGAGGTTCGGGTAGATGCCGGGAGGGGCGGAGAGGACGTCGATGAAACCGCTCTTGAGGGCCTGGCCCATCAGCGGCTGCTTGGTGACTTCCGGCCCGCCGACATAGCGGATCTGCACTTCGCCCTTGCCGGCCTTGTTCACCATGTCGATGAAGACCAGGAAGCTCTTGGTGAAGGACAGCTGCTTCGGCAGGAAGGACAGGCCGCGCAGGGTCACTTCGGCGGCGCCGGCCGACCCGGCGCTCAGCGCCAGCCCGGCGGCAAGCGCGACGGCGGCCGCGGCGGTCTTGGTCTTGGTGAACGGCATTATCAGGCCCTCTCTCTTCGAATTCCGTCGGCCGCCCGCGCGGCGGCCGCATCCCAACCCCCAGGATGGCGACGCTTCGCGAAGATGCGCCGCCGTTTCGTAGATCAAAAGCGTAACGCAATCGGTTTTGCTTTGTCTCGGACTATCGAACGCCGGTTAGGTGAATTGCCCCTCCCGGCCGCGCGTCCTAGACTTGGCGCTGCCGCCGCATCCCTCCCGAACGGATTGCGGCCAGGGAAAGGAAGCGATGACGGAAGCCGATCTTCGAAACCTCGTCCGGCCGGACCGGGTCCATGCCGATGTCTACACCGACCCGGCGATCTTCGCGCTGGAGATGGAGCGGATCTGGCGCCGGGCCTGGATCTTCGTCGCCCATGACAGCCAGGTGCCCGAGGCCGGCGATTTCGTGACGACCCGCATGGGGCCGGAAGAGGTGATCGTCGCGCGCCACCGCGACGGCAAGGTCCATGTGCTCCTGAACCGGTGCACCCATCGGGGGGCCAAGGTGTGCAACGAACCGTCCGGCCGCACCGGGCGCTTCCGTTGCCCCTATCACGGTTGGGCATATACCTGCGACGGCGCGCTCGCCGGCATTCCGCTGGCGGCCGGCTATCCCGAAGACTTCGACCGCAAGGACCCGGCCCTGGCGCTCGCCCGCCCGGCGCGGGTCGACAGCTATCGCGGCTTCGTCTTCGCCTCGATGACCGACGAGGGACCGGATCTGAAGACGTTCCTCGGCCCGGCGGCGACGATCATCGACGACCTGTGCGACCGGGCCCCGGAGGGCCGGATCGAGTTCGTGGGCGGCGTCCACAAGCACGGCTTCAACGGTAACTGGAAGCTCCAGGTCGAGAACCTGAACGACCTTGCCCATCCCGCCTTCGCCCATGAAAGCTCGATTGCCGTCGCCAGCCCTGAAGAGGAGGCCGACGACTTTACGCCCGACGACATCATGAAGGCCAACGGCGCCTCGAACGACTGGCTCGACCGGGCCGGAGTCTGGGGCGGCCCCTATGGCCACAGCTTCATGGGCGGGCTGCCGGTCGAACGGACGATCAGCAAGGCCGGGCACGCCGCCTATGTCGAGGCGATGCGGGCCCATCACGGCGCCGCGCGGACGGAGGAAATCCTCTCCGTCAACCGCCACCAGGGGATCGTCTATCCGAGCCTCTCGATCCAGGCGGCCTTCCAGCAGGTCAAGGTCTTCCACCCGGTCGCGGTCGACCGGACGGAGGTCTATGTCTATCCGACCCGGCTGGTCGGCGCGCCGGAGGAATATCACGAGGTCGCGGTGCGCTTCCTCAACACGGTCAACGCGCCGTCGTCCCTTATTCTCGGCGACGATCTCGAAATCTACGACCGCACACAGGCGGCGCTGGGCGGCAACGCGGAACCCTGGGTGATCTTCGCCAACGGGTTCGGGACGGACGAGCCCGACAACCGTGGCGGCCTGCGCGGGCGCGGCACGAGCGAACTGCCGATGCGCAATCAGTATGCGGCCTGGCGGCACTTCATGTGCGGCGACCCGGTGGATGCTCCGGCCGGCCGATCCCGGGACGGTATCGCTCAGGCCGGGGCGGCGGAATGACCGACGGACCGGTGGCTGAGGCCGCAGACTTCCTCGCCCGCGAAGCCTGGCTCCTGGACGACAAGCGCTGGGACGACTGGCGGGACCTCTTCACGGAGGACGGTCTCTACTGGGTGCCGGCCCGGCCCGGCCAGACGGACTGGAGGCACGAGGTGTCGCTCTATCTCGACGACCGGAAGGGCCTCGAGGCGCGGATCGCCCGGCTCCGCCACCCCCGCGCCCACGCCCAGGTGCCGGCGTCCCAGACCGTGCATGCCATCTCCAACGTCCATCTCGACCCGGACACGGCCGCCGGGCCGGATGCCTTTTCCGTGCGCTCCGTCGTCACGATGACGGAATGGCGCCAGGGCAGGACGACGGTCTATGTCGGCCGCGTCCGGCACGACCTGGTCCGGACGGACGCCGGCCTCCGCATCCGGCTGAAACGGGTCGATCTGGTTGACGCGGAGGCCGTGCACGGGGCGATGTCCGTGCCGTTCTGAAGCGACCCGGCGCGAGCCACTGGAGTTGACACGGAACAACCATAAGTTCATATTCTGTTCTCGATAATTGGAGCCTGGGATGAACCAGCCTTTGTCTCCGACATTGCAGAAGCTGATCGCCGATCGTCTCGCGACCGGTGAGTATCGGGACGAAGAGCACGTGCTGTTTGCAGCGCTCCGCAAGCTGGAACAGAGCGATCAGCTTTACGAAGCCTGGCTGAAGCAGGAAGTCCACAGGGGCGTCGAAGAAGCCGATCGCGGCGAAGGCGAGCCCTATGACATGGATCGGATCCAGGCCGAACTGGACGCCGAGCGGACCTGACCGCTTTGCAATACAAGTTGGTCCTGACACCTTCCGCGCGCGCCGATATCAAGCACATCGGCAAGTTCACTGAGATCAATTGGGGCCGGGAGCAGCGGCGCCGATATCTCGCTTCGCTGGATGAGACGCTTCGCGGACTCCTCCGGCTGCCGAACCAGGGTAAGGACGTCCCCGAATTCGGTCCGGGAGTCCGCCGCCTGATGCACGGCCGAGAGTATTTCGTCTTCTATCGGCTGGAGGGAGATGTGATCAGGATACTCCGCGTCTTGAATGTGAACCGGGACATTGGGCCGATCTTCGTTGACAAGGATCGCGAGGGTTAGCGCGGGCCACGGGATCCCATCCTTCGAGACGCGGCCGTTGGCCGCTCCTCGGGATGAACGGAGCTATTGGACCTGTTTGAAAACTTCATCCTGAGGAGGGCGCGGGAGCGCCCGTCCCGAAGGATCCGAGGGCGGGCTCCGACCCCTACCCGCGCTGGCGCTCCAGATACTCCCGGTTCACGCAGGCGCGCAGGCTGTTCCGTTCGGCATGGTCGCGCACTGTCACGGCGGTGAGGCGGCGCAGGTCGTGCAGGCTTTCCGGGCAGGCGAAGGCGGCGTGGGGGGTGATGTAGAAGCGCCCGGCGAGCCAGTCGGCATTCTCCGTGTAGGCCCGGATCAGCGGGTGGTCGGTCGGCGGGGGCTCGTCCGGCAGGACGTCGAGGCCGGCGCCGCTCAGGTCTCCGTTCTTCAGCGCCTCGTACAGCGCATCGATCTGGACGATCGGGCCGCGCGCCGTGTTGATCAGGACGGCGCCGGGTTTCATCGCCTTGAAGGCGGCCGGGCCGAACAGCCCGCGGGTCTCTCCGGTAAGCGGCGTGTGAATGCTGATGGCGTCGGCCCACTCCAGCAGCGCCTCCAGGCTGTCGAAGCGGCGGTAGCCGGTCGCGAGGTCCGTACCGACCGGCAGATAGGGGTCGTGGAAGCCGACGTTCATGTCGAAGCCGGCCGCGCGCCGGGCCGCGGCGAGGCCGATGCGGCCGAGGCCGACGACGCCGAAATTCTGGCCCCGCAGTCGGCGCTGCGTCCGGGGCGCGTTGGCGAAGTCCCAGTTGCCGACCGGGTCGAGGCGCAGCCGCTCGGCCAGGTAGGGCGCGCTCCTGCGCAGGTCGAGCATCATGGCGATGGCGTGGTCGGCAACGTCGGTCGTGCCGTAGTCGGGGACGTTGCACACCGGAATGCCCAGCCGGCCGGAGGCGCGCAGGTCGACGCTGTCGAATCCGACCCCGCCGCGTACCAGGATCTTGCAGTTGCTCGCCTTTTCCAGCAGCGCCCCGGGCATCGGCATCAGGTGATAGAGGACGATGGCGTCGCACGCGGCGATCAGGTCTTCCGGCACCTCCGCCGGGTCGAAGATGTGCGTGTGAGAGATGTCGTATCCATCGCCAAAGGCTTCGGCCTCCACGTCCAGCGTCTCGAAGGGCGCGTCGGGAAAATAGACGTTCCAGGTCTTGTCTGCGGGCATCGGGGCGGTCTCGTCAGGTGGCGGGGAGGCCTACTATAGAGCCAAGCCGTTTCAGGTCCATTCGACCGTGCCGAATACCCGGGTCAGCACGCGGCGCAGCCAGCGGTTGGCGGGGTCTTCGTGGAACCGTTCGTGCCACAGAAGGCGGATGTCGACCGTCGGCAGGTCCACCGGATGGTCCAGCATGACGACGGCGGGGCCGTTCTTCATTCTGACGCCCAGCGCCCGGGGAAGGGTCGCGATCAGGTCGCTCGCCGCGACGATGAAGGGGATCGACAGGAAATGCGGGACACGGGCGCCGATGCGCCGCTCGATGCCCAGCTTCTCCAGGGTCTGCTCGACGACGAAATGGCCCGTGCCCTGCGCCTCGGCCACGGCGTGGCGGGCCTGGCGGAAGCCGTCCAGGGTCAGCGGCGTCCGGGCCAGCGGATGGTCGGCGGCGGCAATGCAGACATATTGCGTGTCGAACAGATGCCGCTGGAAGAAGCGGCCCGGGAAGTCCGGCAGATAGCCGATCGCAAGGTCGGCCTCGCCGGAGCGGAGCGCCGCCGCCGTCTCCTCGATGGGCAGGTTGATCGCCCGGGCGGTGATGCCGGGTGCCGCGACCCGAAACTCCTCCACGAGGCGCGGCAGGATCACAGCCTCCGCAATGTCGGTCATGATCAGCGAGAAGCTGCGTTCGGCCGTCGCCGGGTCGAAGCGCGCGATCCGGTCGAGGCCCCGGTCGACGGCATCCAGGGCCTCCCGCACGAACGGGCTCAACTGGTCTGCGACGGGCGTCGGCAGCACGCCATATCGTTCGCGCACGAAGAGCGGGTCGCCAACCGAATCGCGCAGCCGCCGGAGGGCGTTGCTCATGGCCGACTGGGTCAGGCCCAGTTCCGCCGCGGCGCGCGACACGCTGCCGCGCCGGTGGATCGCATCGAAGACGCGCAGCAGGTTCAGGTCGCTCTGGCTGATATTCATGTTGGAAATGTAAACTATGAATAGAGATGGAATACACAAATATCTGAGGTTGCGTCACCTTCTGCGGCCAAGAAGACGACACATGGAGGAGACGCCGAGATGCCCGAACCCTATTCGTTTCCCGTCGGGTCCGAGACCCTGACGGGCCGCATCGCCCGGCCCGCGGGGGACGGGCCGTCGCCCGGGGTACTGCTTCTGCCCGCCATCGCGGGTGTGAACGACTATATCGACCGGACGGCCGTCCGCCTCGCGGAGGCGGGATATGTCACGCTTGTCCTCGACTATTATTCCCGGGAAGGCGCAGCGCCCGACACCTCGACGCCCGAAAAGATTGCCGCCGCCGTGGCCGGTCTGGACGACCGGCGGGTCCTGTCCGACATCGGCGGGGCGCTCGCCGCCCTCAGCGCCGATCCGTCGGTTGGCGCCGGGCCGGTCGCCACCTTGGGCTTCTGCATCGGCGGGATATATGCGTATCTCGCCGCCTGTGACCATGACGGCGTGACGGCGGCCGTCGACTATTACGGCCTGATCGCCTACGGCCAGACGAGCGAGAAGAAACCGGTCTCGCCCATCGACCGTGCGGCCGAGCTCAAGGCGCCGCTCCTCGCCCATTTCGGCGATTTCGACCGGCTCATCTCGATGAACGACATCGACGCCTTCGGCGCGGCGCTCCGAACCCACCAGAAGCATCACGAGATCTGCGTCTATCGCGGCGGGGTCCATGCCTTTGACGAGGAGTTTCGTCCGGAGGTCTTTCGCCCCGTCGCCGCCGGCGAGGCGTGGCGGCGCAGCCTCGCCTTTCTCGACTGGCATCTCCGGGGCATCGCGCCGCGCTAGCCGCTCCGGAACCGTCTCAACCCAGCATGACAGCAAGGAGGAAACGACCATGAACGAGATGAGCAAGAAGCCCGAAGCGCCGAAACTCGCGGAGACGACAGAGGGGCACGAAAATGTCCCGGTCGCGGAAGACACGCCCTGGGCGCAGTTCATGACCGACGACGAATACTACCCTTTCCTGGTCAAGAAAAACCTGCGCCCGGCGATGTGGCGCTGGCGCGATCTGGAGCCGCGTCTGGAAGAGGTTCGTCAGGACCCGCTGCGCCGGGCGGATCGACGCTTCATCGCGCTGGTCCATGGCGACACGGGGGAGGCGGGCGGCGCCGTGCCCTCCGTCTTCATCGGCATCCAGACCTTCAATCCCGGCGAGCATATCGTGCAGCACCGGCACAATTCCTACGCCGTCTATCACATCATTCAAGGGACCGGTTACACGATCCTGGACGGCGAAAAGTTCGAGTGGGAGCGGGGCGACACCATCGTCTGCACCCCCTGGGCGATGCACGAGCATGTCAACACGGGGACCGAGCCCGCGATCCAGTATGTCTTCCAGGACATGCCGGCCCGGGCGATGGAACGCAACCTGATGTGGGAGGAGCCGGTCGGCCGCTTCTTCCACATGGTCCAGGAAGGCGGCACCCCCCACAGCGACGACTAGCACCCGTTGTGCCACCCCGGCTCAAGACCGGGGTGGCGCCGGTCGTTATTCAGCTGGCGCAGGGGCCACGGCGACGCCCTCGGCTTCCAGGTGGGCGGCGACCCGGAGGCACAGGTCCTCGCGCCAGGGCGCGGCGACGATCTGGACGGCCATGGGCATGGCGCCGCCGATGGCGATGGGTGCCGCGACGACCGGCAGGCCGATGGCGGAGATCGGCTGGGTGAAGAGCCCCAGGTTGGGCCGAACCAGCATTTCCTCGCCGCGAAGCGTCATGACCTTCTGGTCGATGCCGGGAGCGGTGCAGGGGGTGGCCGGGGCGATTACGACGTCGACCGTGTCGAACAGCTTCATGACCTCGTCGTGATACCACTGCCGCACCTGCTGCGCCCGGACCAGCCAGGCGGCGGGCAGCAGGGCGCCGGCGAGGAAGCGGTCCCGCGTCTCCGGGTCGAAGTCGTCCGCCCGGGACCTCAGCCGTTCCAGGTGAAAGGCGCTGCTCTCCGCATTGGTGATGAGATAGGCGGCCGACCGGCCGGCATCGGCACCGACGAACTCGACTGTTCGCTCTGCCCCGAGGGCATCGGCGGCGGCGCCGACGGCGGCGGCCGCCTCGTCCATCCCGGTTGTGTCGAAATAGCCGCCAGCGACCGCGATCCTCAGGCCGTCCAGTCCGGCGTCCAGACCGGGCAACGCCGGCTCCGGCGGCCGGTCCGTACAGGCGGGGTCCCGGGGGTCGGGCCCCTGCATCGCGTCGTAGGACAGGGCGAGGTCGCGGACCGACCGGGCCAAAGGGCCGAGATGGTCGAGGCTGTCGCAGAAGGGATAGCTGCCATGGCGGGTCAGGCGGCCATAGGTCGGCTTCAGCCCGAATACGCCGCAGAGGGAGGCGGGGACGCGAATTGACCCGTTCGTGTCCGACCCCAGCGTGAGTGGCACCATCCCGGATGCCGTCGCCGCGCCGGAGCCGGAGGACGAGCCGCCGGTCATGCGGGTCGGGTCGTGCGGGTTGCGGCAGGTGCCGTCATGGGCGTTCACGCCGGTGAAATCGTAGGCGTATTCACCCATGTTCAACCCGCCGACCAGGATCGCGCCGGCCCGGGTCAGTCGCGCGACGAGCTCCGCATCCGCCGCCGCGGGCGGATTGTCCCGGTTGATCTTCGACCCGGCCCGGGTCGTGACGCCGACGATGTCATACAGGTTCTTGACCGCGAAGGGGACGCCGGCGAGCGGCGGCAGGGGTTCTCCCGCCGCTACCTTTGCATCGATCTCCTCCGCCTGCCGTCGGGCCCGCGCCTCCGTGACGTCGGTGAAGGCGTTGAGTGTCGGGTCGAGGCGCGCGATCCGGGCGAGGCAGGCCTCGACGACAGTGCGGGCGGCAAGCGCGCCGCTGCGCACCCTTTCCGCAATCTGCCAGGCCGGGGCATAGGGAGACAGGCCCATATTCTCCGCCACACCCTTGTCCTCCGCCACACCATCCGGCGGCATCAGGCGTCCCGCCTGCCCGGCCGGTAGGCCGGGGCCAAATGCAGTTCATCCGCCGGTACGGGCGCGGCCTGCACCTTGTCCGCCATGCTCTTGGCGATGGTCAGGAAGAGTGCCACGCCCGGTCGCTGCCGCGCCGTAATGTCGAGGCCTGTCGCGGGGGCGACGGCATCGATATGCCGTTCCGCGTCGAATTGGTCGGCTGCCATTTTCCCTCTCATCGTTGCCGCGCACCGCCCGCCGTGGAGCCGGTCTCCGCCATGGATGCCCACCCGGGTCGTTGCAGTACCTTCAGCAAATTCTAGCAATTTTCATGCCAGAGAGCCGGGGGAAGCCGGCCTGTCTGGCATACGCCTTGCATTCTTTTCGTTCGGTCGCGCCATCGGGCCGACCCTTTACCGAACCACCCACAGGAGGGGACATGCAGATCAACGAACCGTCGACGCTCGCCGAGGTGACAGAGATGTTCGCGGCCTACGAAACCGCGCTGATGGCGAACGACGTCGAAGCATTGAATGGATTTTTCTGGCGCGATCCCCTGGTTCTGCGTTTCGGGCCGGCGGAGTGCCTTTACGGCCACGAGGCGATCGCCGCCTACCGGGCGGCGCGCGACGTGACGGACATTTCGCGGCAGCTGGAGAATACAGTGGTGACCACGTTCGGGTCCGATTTCGCGACAGCGAACACCGAATATGTGCGCCTCGCCTCCGGCCGGCGTGGCCGGCAGAGCCAGACCTGGGCGCGGTTCGAGGACGGCTGGAAGATTGTCGCCGCCCACGTCAGCCTGATGCCGGAATGAGCCGGTCGCGTCGTGAATGGACAACTTTTGCGCAATGGCCCCTACCAACTCTCCTGCCGGATTCCGTGGAAGATCAATAGCCTAAGAAACAGCCAATCTACTATATTGCTAAAAAAATAGGCAATATAGTAGAAATTGTGCACCATAATTCGAGGATTTCAGAAAAAAATTATCTAAAAACAATGACTTTGTGCGCTTGCTGCGCCGCAAAAAGTATTGCATACAATTCTGGTATGAGCACGAGCCACAGCGAAATCCAGGGACGGCAACCCCGACGCGGGGGCTCTGCATGCACGCGGTTCCGGGTG